>NZ_JAFCTX010000010.1:0-140392 GCF_049896245.1 Cypionkella sp. TWP1-2-1b2
GAACGTACCAAGCCCTCTGGACCGCCGTCGGTGCAGTCTGCGATCTATTCCATAGCCAGGAATGCAGAAACTACTTCAAAGCCGCAGGATATGGTCCCGATTGAAGGTGACTTGCTCTAGTGTTCGGTTGCCGCTTTGGCGGTTAGTTCATCAGCTTTGGGATCGCGGGTACGACCTGTTCCGGCCTCATCGCGGTATAGCCGCGATCAACGCAGAGATCGGTGCCGGTGATGACGCTGGCCTCGCCCGAGCAGAGGAACAACACGGCGGCGGCTATTTCTTCGGGATCAGCGACGCGGCCCAGCATGTGGAAGGGGGCGGCGACGGCATCGGTTTTGGCGCGGTTGCCGTGGGTGAGCTGATCCATGATATTGCTCCACGTTCAGCCGGGGGACACCGCGTTGACCCGGATGCCCTGCGGGGCGAGATCCATCGCTTGGCTGCGGGTCAGTTGCAGGATGGCAGCTTTCGACCCCGATAAACCCAGCGCCCCGTCTGCGCCACGCGGGAGGAGATTGAGCCGAAGTTGACGATGGCCCCCTTGTTCGCATCGGTAGGACCGAATCGGCAAGGGCGTGGTGGATGCCCGCCAGCACCATTTGCCCGGCGAGCGGCTGAGCCTGAACTACATCCAATATGGCGCCAAGACGCTGATCGCGCCGGGTGCGTTGGAGCGGTTTTATCTGGTGCAGATCCCGCTGTCGGGTTGGGTGATAATCGCGCATGGGGCGGAGCGGTATTATTCCTCACCCGAGGTGGCGGCGGTGTTGAACCCGCATCTGCCGACCACGATGATCTGGGCGGAAAGCACGCGGCAGGTGCTGATCCAGATCGACCGGCAGGCGATGCAGGATTATCTTTCCGCACAGTTGGGCGCGCCTGCGTTGCGGCCTTTGACGTTTTTGGGTGGGTTTGATCTGCGCAGCGGGGCGGGGGCGGCTTTGCTGAGGATGGTGCTGTTTCTGGTGGCAGCGGCTGATGCCGGGGGGACGACTCCGCCGGGGTTCTTGCGTGATCAGCGGCTGGCACATGCGCATGCCGATCTGGTGGCGGGGGCGGGGTCGGTGACAGAGGTGGCTTTGCGCTGGAGGTTTGCGCATTTAGGGCAGTTTGCCGAGGTGTATCGGGCGCGGTTCGGGCTTTCGCCGCGCGATTCGTTCTGGGCTGCGCGGGGCGAGGGTTATCAGGATTGATCTTGGCGCGGTTGTAAAACTGTCACGTCCGCGTCGTGTTTGTTTCATCCGGGGAGGGCATGGCTGGGTCTGATTTTATCTGACCAAGGATGCTCTCGATGCGTTTTCCGATCTCTGGCCTGACTTCTGCTCTGGCGATTTGCACAGCTTTGCCTGCTTTGGCCGAGCCCACTTTCAACCGGATTGCCAGCTTTGCGACGCCGTTGAACATGGCGGCTGGGGAAGATCTGGCGCGGGCGACGAGTGCCGAGATCATTTCCGCCTCGGACGATGGCATGACTTTGGTCTATACCGATAGCCCGTTGGGGGTGATCGGGTTGATTGATATCACCGATCCAGCAGCGCCGAAGCCGTTGGGCAATATCGACATGGGCGGCGAGCCCACCACGGCGAAGATCATCGACGGGACGGCGTTTGCGGCGGTGAATACGTCGAAGGATTATGTGAACACCTCGGGCAAGCTGGTCAGCGTTGACCTGGCGACAAAGGCTGTGGTGGCGGAATGTGAATTGGGCGGGCAGCCGGATTCGGTGGCGGCGGCGAAGGATGGCTCGTTCCTCGCGATTGCGATTGAAAATGAGCGCGATGAGGATGTGAATGACGGGGCTTTGCCGCAGATGCCGGCGGGGTTTGTGGTGAAGCTGCCGGTGAAGGCGGGTGTGGTCGATTGCGCCGGGTTGCAGAAGATCGAGATGACCGGGCTGGCGGCCGTGGCGGGGGATGATCCAGAGCCGGAGTTTCTGGACATCAACGCGGCGGGTGAGATCGTTCTGACCATGCAGGAGAATAACGAGATCGTTTTGATCGGCGCGGATGGCAAGGTTTCTGGGCATTTCAGCGCAGGCGCGGTCGATCTGGATGGCATTGATACCAAGCGCGATGGTCGGTTGGATTTTACCGGCAAGCGTGAAGCTGCTTTGCGCGAGCCGGATGGGGTGAAATGGGTGGATGCCAATCACTTCGCGGTGGCGAATGAGGGCGATTATAAGGGTGGCTCGCGCAGTTGGACGATTTTCAACCGGGATGGCTCGGTTGTGTATGACAGCGGCGCGTCGCTGGAGCGGGCGATTGCGGAAATCGGGCAATATCCTGAACATCGCAGCAAGACCAAGGGCGTGGAGTTGGAATCGGTTGAGATCGCGACCTTTGGCGAGGTGCCGATGGCGTTTGTGGCGTCGGAACGTGGCTCGGTGATCGGGGTTTATGACCTGACGGACCCGAAGGCGCCGGTGTTGAAGCAACTGCTGCCGTCGGGGATTTCGCCCGAAGGTATGGTGGCTATTCCGCAGCGCAATCTGCTGGTGTCGGCGAATGAGGTTGATTTGCGCGAAGATGGCTTGGCCCCGGCGCATGTGATGATTTACCAAATGGCGGAAGGGCCTGCGGCCTATCCGATGATCACCTCGGCAGGGTCTGATCCGTTGATCGGCTGGGGAGCTTTGTCGGGTTTGGCGGCTGATCCGAAGGATGCGGGCAAGCTTTATGCAGTGTCCGATAGCGTTTATGCGGCGGCCCCGACGATCTTTACGATTGATGCCACGCAGACCCCGGCGAAGATCACCTCGGCATTGGGGGTGACGCGCGGCGGTGATGCGGCGCAGAAGCTGGATCTGGAAGGCATTGCGGCGGATGGCGAGGGCGGGTTCTGGCTGGCCTCGGAAGGCCGCAGCGACAAGCTGGTTCCACATGCGATCTACCACATTGATGCCGAAGGCGCGATTGATCAAGAGATTGGTCTGCCGGAAAGCCTGCTGGCCAATGAGACTCGCTATGGGTTTGAAGGCATCACGGTGGTGGGTGACACGCTGTGGATGGCGGTGCAGCGCGAGTGGAAGGACGATCCGAAAGGTATGGTCAAGCTGCTGGCTTATAACACCAAGGAAGAAACCTGGGGTGCGGTGCATTATCCGCTGGATGCGCCCGCTGAAGGGGCATGGATGGGGCTGTCGGAAATCACTGTAAAGGGTGATTGGGCTTATATTGTTGAGCGGGATAACCAGATCGCCGACAAGGCCGTGACCAAAAAGCTGTACCGGGTGGCGGTGAGCCAGTTGGTTCCGGCGGAATTGGGCGGCAAGCTGCCCATGGTCAGCAAGGAATTGGTGCGGGATTTAATGCCCGATCTGGGCGTGCTGAACGGCTATATTGTTGACAAGGTTGAAGGCTTCACGATTGACGCCGCGGGGACGGGTTGGGTTGTTACCGATAATGACGGCGTGGATGACAGCTCGGGTGAGACGCTGTTCTGGTCGATTGGTGAGGTGAAGTAAGCAGAAGCGTCGGGCCTGTTGGGTTGGTCAGCGGGCCAGATCACTGAAACTCCGCGCCGCTGCCTCAGGGTCTGAGGTGGCGGCGTTTTGGTCTTTCAGCTTTGCGGCGCATTTGAAAGGGCGGCGGGGTGAACCCCGCCCTACTTAACGCGTGGTGGGTTGCACCGACTTAACATTTGCGGGGCGGCGATTGGGTTTTGAACGGTGTTGTGAATTTGAACAAGTGGCGGGGTGAACCCCGCCCTAGCCAAGTCCGATGTGATTGCCCGATGCGATTGCATGGCAAGGGCCGCACCGTTATAGGGCTGCAAAGCTATGAGGAGATTGCCATGAGCTATGCCGCGTTGGAAACTGCGATTGAAGCTGCCTGGGAGGCGCGGGATACGATCTCGACAACCACCAAAGGCGAAGCGCGGGAGGCTATTGAAGCGACGTTGACGGCGCTGGACAGTGGCGCGTTGCGGGTGGCGGAAAAGCGCGGCAATGGTGATTGGCATGTCAACCAATGGGCGAAAAAGGCGGTGCTGCTGTCGTTCCGGCTGACCGATATGTATGAGATTTCGGGCAGCAATGGTGGCTCGAACTGGTGGGACAAGGTGCCGTCGAAGTTTCAGGGCTGGACCGAGGCTGACTGGCGCAAGGCCGGGTTTCGGGCGGTTCCGGGCAGCATCGTGCGGCGCTCTGCCTATATCGCCAAGGGCGTGGTGCTGATGCCGTCGTTCGTGAACATCGGCGCTTATGTCGATGAGGGCGCGATGGTGGATGGCTGGGCGACGGTGGGCTCTTGCGCGCAGATCGGCAAGAATGTGCATCTGTCGGGCGGCGTTGGCATTGGCGGCGTGCTGGAGCCGATGCAGGCGGGGCCGACGATCATCGAGGACAACTGCTTTATCGGCGCGCGATCTGAGGTGGTTGAGGGCTGTATCATCCGCGAAGGCTCGGTTCTGGGGATGGGCGTGTTTATCGGCCAATCGACCAAGATCGTTGATCGGGAAACCGGGGCGGTGATGTATGGCGAAGTGCCTGCGGGCTCGGTCGTGGTGGCGGGGTCGATGCCGTCGAAGAACGGCGTGAACCTGTATTGCGCGGTGATCGTGAAGAAGGTCGATGCCAAGACCCGCAGCAAGACTTCGATCAACGAATTGTTGCGGGACTGAGCCTGGCTGCCAAGATATACGGGCGGTGGCTTCCATGTTATAACACCCTACCGGATACCAGGGTGGGACAGTGTTATGAGCGATTTACCCTCTGATTTCACACCGCCTGCGGGCGTTTTTGTGGCCGCCGATACTGACCGTTTCGGCACGCCCCTCACGTTTCTGGATGCCTGGTTCAATGTGGTGTTGTCGGGCAAGGATACCGGCGGGGCGGCGTGCAGTGTCGATACCAACCGCACTCTGCGCGGAGGGCCGCCGCTGCACATTCACCCCGATCAGGATGAGTGGTTTTTCGTGCGCGAGGGCAGTTTCGATATCCGGGTGGGCGCGGCATTGTTTCATCTGCAAGCGGGGGACACCCTGCTGGCCCCGCGCGGTGTACCGCATGCTTTTGCCAATACGTCGGAGACCGGGCGGATGCTGGTGACGTTCTTTCCGGCGGGTCAGATGGAGGAGTTCTTCCATACGGCCGCCGCGTTGACCTTACCTACGCCGCAAGCGATGGCGGCGGTGTTTGCCGCACATGGCATGAAAGTGGTCGGGCCGGGGTTATTGCCGCGCTAAGGGGGCAGCAGTTTTCGGCGATGCGGCAAGGCTTTTCTCTGGCATGGGTTGCGCGTAAGAGGGGCAATCCCGTTCCGCCAAAGGTAGCCCGATGACCGAAACCACAAAACGCCCGCAGCAGGTTTACACTCTGGCCGTCGAGGTTGGCCGCAAACCCGGCGATGGTTTGCCCGAAAAATCCACCGGAGCGGCGCTGATGTGCTATGCCAGCGGCATTGATGAGGCCGAGGCGGTGCGCGAAACCGTGGCGATCCTGAAGCAGGCCGACCTGGCACCGTTGGATGTGTCGGGTTACGGCACGTTGGAGGAGCGACTGGCAGCGGGCGATGAAGTTGACGATGAAGAACGCGCATTGATGGCGCGGGCTTTGGCCGAGAATTCGGTGGTGGTGGCGCAGATGACGCCATTCTACAATGACTGATTTTTATTTATTAATATTAGATACATAAAAAATCATCTTGGCGCGGTCTTTGGCACAGATTGGCCGATGTAACGGCATGGAAAAGCGGCCGAAATGCCCGTTGGCTTTTGTGGTGGCGGTCAACGTCAGCCGAACCGGGCTTGGTCGACCGCCGCCAAACCCTTCCTCATCCGGCGGTTCTTCCCGCAAATCGAAACCCGGCGCAAGCATTCCATCCATAAGGTAGCGGTCCAGACCGGCTGCAACCCCGCTTGCCCCGGCTTCAAACAGCGCTTTACGCCGCGCCACATCCGCTGCGAAAGTCTGTTCATGCTGCCCGGTCGGGTGGCGGCGATTGGGTCGGTATGCCATCAGATCACCCCTTCTTCTGCAAGCTGCGCTGAGCCATGCGGGCGGCGTCGGCTGCAATCTGGTTTTGCGATTTGCTGAAACTGTCAGCGTTATATGCGCTATCTCTTCGATACGCGCGCCTAGATAGGCTGCGATAAGTGGCTCCCAGCGGTCGATTGAGGTCGGGGCATATGCGGCTGCGGTTTCCAGAACCCCCACAACCTGCACCCTGCTGAACGGTAGACGGGCCTTCACCTTCGCGTCGGAATGCTTTGCGGGTGGCACTATCAGGTTGAATTGTGCCCACGGGTCGGTTGCATTTTAGCCCTGCGAGGGGGCCGTGCCCCGTAAACCCTTGAGGGTGTCGATATGCTGCTTTCATGTGGTGTCGATGATGTGCAGTTCGCCTTGGTGACGCGCAACCGGTCCGCATTGCTAGATTTTGTGCCGACACTCAGAGATGTGCAGTTCGCCTTGGTGACGCGCAACCGGTCCGCATTGCTAGATTTTGTGCCGACACTCAGATGCGCGCCACATTGCAGCCGCATTTTTGTGGCTTTTTTAGGTATTGCCTCGAAATTTGGGGAGCTCGTGATGCCGTATCGTATTCTTTTGAAAACAGCCCACCGGGTTTTATCCTGCAAGCGCAGGGGCAAACAGCAGGGGATCAGCCAGATTATCACGGACAATACGGACAGAGTGGAAGTCCGCAACGGAAAAGGCCTGCTGTTGTTTTATCGTCCCCAGCTGTCAGCGGTTAAAATATAGCGCTCGCAAACGGGTGCCGGATGATGTTTGGCTGAAGTTGCGCGAGGGGCTGGCCGCTGGGGGTTATACATCACAAAGCCAGCTTGGCCCTAGGCCAAACTGGCCAGACCCGGTGGGATATTTGCGCGCAGAGTGCGCGCAGAGGATGACAATTTTAGATAAGCTTTACGGACTTTACGCGGCGCGGCGCGGGGTGCGTCCCAATAGCGTCATCAGAGTGAGCACCTCGTAGGTTTGCAGGCAGCGCAGCGGCAGGTCGTGGGCTGCTTCGTGGCCGATCGCCAACAGGCAGCCGTTGGATTCGATGAGGGCTGGGGTGCCGAGGTCTAATGCAACCGATCCGGTGATGGCGCGGCGTTGATCCGAGAGGGAAGTACGGCCATCGACCAAGCTGCCAGCGGGCATGAGGACGGCGTCGGTGCCGAAGATATACTCCACCTCGGGGCCAGAGATCGCCAGCAACTGATCGGCGGAGACCAGCAGGTCTTGGGTTTGGCCAAAGAACGGCGCGCGCAGCAGGACCGGGACGAAGCTGCCGCGGGCGGGCAGGGCGAGGCGCTGGGCGGCGCGGAGTGGGAGCGGGCCGTCTTCGGTGATGACGATGTCGCCGGGTTTCAGATGACCCGCAAGCACCGGGCCGAGGCTGGTTTCCACCGGGGTGCGCAGGCCGATCCAAGGCGCTGCGCCGGGCGGGGCTTTGCCTTCGGTCAGGCCGAACCACAGCACCGGGCCAGAGGGGCGGTGCTTGGTGCAGAGGGTTTGCAGATCGGACAGCGGGATTGGCAGCGGGTTTTGGCCCTCGGCGGTGATGGTCACCGGCGGGTCAGTGCCGAGAAGCTCGAAGGACAGGCTCCAGTGCCGCGCTGGGGCGTTGAACTGGAATGACAGCCGGGCGGTGCCTTTGCCTTGTGGCAAGGGGCCGGGCAGGACATGGCGGGCGACGTCTTTGCCTTGGCGGTGCAGGATGACGATGCCCGTCGCGGGGTCGTGGAAGATCGCAAAGGTACGCGGCCAGCCGGTGTTGGATTGGTGGTCGAGCAGCAGGCTGGCGTTTTGCAGCGGCAGTGCCAGTTCCATCACGAACAGGCCTTGATGCAGCAGGGCATCCGGCGCAGCGGGATTGAGCAGACCGCGATCCGACAGCGCGACCCAGCCTTGATGGAAGCTGTCCGTCATCTGCCCATGGCCGATTGACCCGCGGCAATCGGGCGGATGGGGGCCTTGGTCGGGGTGTGCAAGTCGCCCGCTGTCATCTTTGCCTCGGTTGCCATGGCGATGTGCGTTGCCGCCCAAAGGGCTCGTTGGCCCCATCGCATGGAATATCTTTGTCGCGCCGTCGTATCTTTAGGCTAGGTGGGATGCGGCGGCGCGGCCACTGCCTTTCGGCATCAGGGTTCTGCCGGAGCGCAATGGTTGCGCGCGGGGCACACCTTTACGGGCCGTTGCATTGGTTTGGGCGCGGCGGTATCTCGGGTGGCATGGTTTCTTAGCGAAAGGCGTCTGTCATGGCTATGCATCTTCCCGTTGACCCGGAAAAACTGACCGCTGATCTGATCCGTTGTGCCTCGGTCACGCCGGAGGAGGGTGGGGCTTTGGTGCTGCTGGCGGGGGTTTTGCAGGCGGCGGGGTTTGCTTGCACGCGGGTGGATCGCGGCGGGATCGCGAACCTATATGCGCGCTGGGGTGTGGCGGGGGCGAATAAATCGTTCGGCTTTAACGGGCATACTGATGTGGTGCCGGTGGGCGATGCGGCGGCGTGGACGCAGGACCCGTTTGGTGCGGCGGTGGTCGATGGCTGGATGTATGGCCGGGGGGCGACCGATATGAAATCGGGGGTCGCGGCCTTTGCGGCAGCGGCGGTGGATTTTGTGCAGGCTACGCCGCCCGATGGCGCGGTGATTTTGGCGATTACCGGCGATGAGGAGGCCGAGGCGCTGGATGGCACGGTGGCTTTGCTGGATTGGATGGCGTTGAACGGCGAGCGGATGACGCATTGTCTGGTGGGCGAGCCGACCTGCCCGAATGAGATGGGCGAGATGATGAAGATCGGGCGGCGCGGCAGCATGACTTGCTACTTTACGGCGGTGGGCGTGCAGGGCCATTCGGCCTATCCGCACCGTGCGAAGAATCCGATGAGCGCTTTGGTGGCGCTGATGGCGCGGTTGGAGGCAGAGCCTTTGGATCAGGGGACCGCGCATTTTGATGCCTCGACCTTGGCGATCACCACGATTGATTGCGGCAATAAGGCGACGAATGTGATCCCGGCGCGGGGGACGGCTACGGTGAACATCCGGTTCAATGATGCCCATTCGGGGGCATCTTTGACGGCGTGGTTGCAGGGGCATGCGGAAGCCGTGCAGGCTATGAGCGGGGTGGTGATTTCGTTGCGGGTGACAGTGTCGGGCGAAAGTTTCCTGACGCCGCCGGGGGAGTTTTCGGCTTTGGTCGCGAAGGCGGTGCAGGCCGAGACGGGCCGCGTGCCAGCGTATTCGACCTCTGGCGGCACGTCGGATGCGCGGTTTGTGAAGGATCATTGTCCGGTGGTAGAGTTCGGGCTGGTCGGCAAGACGATGCATCAGGTCGATGAGCGGGTCGAAGTGGCGCAGATTCACGCGTTGAAGGCGATCTACGCCCGCGTGCTGCGGGAGTATTTCGCGTGACGGTAGAGATTATAGAGACGCGCGACATTGCCCTGTGCCGCCAGCTGCGCCGCGTGGTATTCATCGACGAACAGGGCGTCTCGGAAGACCGCGAACTGGACGATCAAGACGACGCCGCCCTGCATCTGCTGGCCTTGTTGGACGGGGTGGCGGTCGGCTCGGCCCGGCTGTTGGTGCAGGGCGAGGTCGGCAAGATTGGCCGGGTTTGTGTGCTTGACGCTGCGCGCGGAGCGGGGATCGGGGCTGCGCTGATCAAGGTAGCTGTGGCGCGGTTTCGTGGGATCGAGGGTGTGACGAAGGCCAAGCTGGGCGCGCAGTTGCAGGCGCTTGGGTTTTATGAACGGCTGGGGTTTCAGGCGGTTGGTCCGGTTTACGATGATGCGGGGATCGCGCATCGGGATATGGTGCTGGGCTTTGATGGGTAAGTTTTGACCTTGCAGTCTATCCTTCGCCGCCCCGGCCTTGAGCCGGAGCCTCATGGGGTGCGATTAACGGGTCGAGGCCCCGGATCAAGTCCGGGGCGGCGAGGAGATATCTGAACTTGTCCTCGATTAACCGCGATATACTGTAAGGCGCGCTGATGCGGCGGGCCTTGCGGATGCCGCATCAGTGCTAGGGCCAAGCCGCAGAGGTCGGCGGTGCCATGATTTTCTGTATCCGAACTTTTCGTCCGAATTACGGCGCGGTTATTTGCCCGCGCCTGCGGTCTCGGAGCCGTTGCGGGTCAGGTAATAGGCCAGCAGAATGGGCAGGAAGGTGGCGGCGAAGACCACCATGGCGACGACATTGGTGACCGGGCGTTGGCGCGGGCGGATCAGTTCTTCCAGCATCCAGATCGGCAGGGTGGATTGTTGACCTGCGGTGAAGGTGGTGACGATGACTTCGTCGAAGCTGAGGGCGAAGGCGAGCATGCCTCCGGCCAATAGGGCGGTGCCGAGGTTGGGCAGCAGGATGTGGCGGAAGGTCTGGAAGGCGTTGGCGCCGAGGTCGGCTGACGCCTCCATAATGCCACCGGACAGGCGGCGAAAGCGGGCGACGGCGTTGTTGTAGACGATGACGATGCAGAAGGTTGCGTGGCCGAGGATGATGGTGAGGGTAGAGAACGGGATGTCCATCAAGCCGAAAGCCGAGCGTAGGGACATGCCCGTGATCACGCCGGGCAGGGCGATGGGCAGGATGATCAGCAGGCTGATCTGCTCGCGCCCGAAGAAGCGGGCATGCGCCATGGCGGCGGAGATCAGGGTGCCGAGGATCATCGCCAGCAGGGTTGCGGCGGTGGCGACTTGGAGTGAAAGCGTTAAGGCTTGCCAGATATCCGGGCGCTCCCACGCGGCGGCGAACCATTTCAGTGTCAGGCCGGGGGGCGGGAAGGCGTAGGTGCGCTCCTCGGTGGTGAAGGCGTAGAGGAAGATGATCAGGATCGGCAAGTGCAGGAACAGCAGCACTGCGGTCGCGGCGGTTTTCAGGGCGAGGGATGCCCGATCTATTGTGGCGTCAGAGCGCATCGAAGGCTCCGGCGCGTTTGGCGAGGCTGAGGTAGATCAGCATGATCACGATCGGGATCACAGCGAAGGCGGCGGCGAGCGGGGTGTTTCCGGCGGTGCCTTGCAGCTGGTAGACCGCCATGCCGATGAAATTGGCGGAATTCCCGACGATTTGCGGAATGATGTAATCGCCCATGGTCAGCGAGAAGGTGAAGATCGAGCCCGCGATCACGCCCGGCAGCGCCAGCGGCAGGATCACGGTGCGGAAGGTCTGGCTGCTGGTGGCGCCGAGGTCTTGGGAGGCTTCCAGCATCGAGGTCGGGACTCGCTCTAACGATGCCTGCATCGGCAGGATCATGTAGGGCAGCCAGACATAGGTGAACACCAGAAACATCCCGATATAGCTGGTGGACAGGGAATTGCCGCCGATACCGGGCAAAGCGAGCGCGGCATCCAAGAGGAAGTTGGTATGGGTTTTTGTGGCCGCCCAGGTGATGATGCCCTCTTTCGCGAGGATCAGCTTCCAAGCGTAGACTTTGACGAGGTAAGACGACCAGAGGGGCAGCATTATTCCCAAATAGAACACCGCCTTCCAGCGGCCCTTGGCATAGCGGGCGGCGTAATAAGCGATGGGGAAGGCGATAATGGCAGAGGCCAGGGTGACGGCCGCAGACATCAGCAGGGTGCGCAAAATGATGTCGTAGTTTTGCGGCAACAAGAGCTCGCCATAGGTCTTCAGGGTAAACTCGCGCACCACCATGCCGGAGAATTCGTCGATGGAATAGAAGGATTGCAGCAGCAGGGCAGCGAGCGAGCCGAGGTAGATCACGCCGAGCCACAGCAGTGGCGGGGTGATCAGCAGGGCCAGAAGCAGCTTGGGTTTGCGCCAGAACAGGGCGGTAAGGCGGTCGGCGGTGGATTTGGTGGGGAGGATGGCGGTCATGCTGCGACCCGCTTGGATTTGCTCTTTTTGAAATACTCAGGCTGGAGGCCGATGCAGGAGCCTCCGGCGGGGATATTTAGAAAACAGATGAAATTGCGGCGCATCAGGCTTCATCCATGATGTGCAGGGCATCGGGGTGGAAGCCGAGGCGGATTTCGCTGCCGGGAGTTGGGAGTTCGGTGCCTGTGGGCAGGATGGCGGCGATGTCTTGGCCTTGGGTGGTGAATGCTACGCGGTGGCCGGAGCCGAGGTAGCGCAGCGAGGTGACGGTGCCTTGCAAGGTGCCAGAGGGATCGAGGTGCAGGGTTTCGGGGCGTAGGGACGACCATTTGGCGGGGCCGCCGAGCGATTGGGTCAGCGCTGGCGGCAGCACATTGGACGAGCCAACGAAATCGGCGACGAAACGGGTTTTCGGTTGCGCGTAGATCTCAGTAGGCGTGCCGATCTGGGCGATTTTACCGTCATTGAACACAGCGAGGCTGTCGGCCATCGAGAGGGCCTCGTGCTGGTCGTGGGTGACGAAGACGAAGGTGATGCCAAGGCGTTGTTGCAGGGATTTCAACTCGTCTTGCATGGCCTCGCGGAGTTTAAGGTCTAAAGCGCCGAGTGGTTCATCGAGCAGCAGGACTTTCGGCTCGTTTACCAAGGCGCGGGCGAGGGCGACGCGTTGGCGTTGGCCGCCTGACAGTTGCCCCGGTTTGCGGCTGCCATAGGCGTCGAGGTGGACGAGGGCGAGCATTTCTTCGGCCTTGGCGTAGCGCTGGGCGCGGGCCATGCCTTTGACCATCAACCCGTAGGCGACGTTATCGCGGACGTTCATATGGGGGAACAGCGCGTAGTCCTGGAATACCGTGTTGACGTTGCGCAGGTGCGGCGGAGTGTTCGAGACATTCTCGCCGAAGATGCAAATCTCGCCTGCGGTGGGGGCTTCGAAGCCGGATATCAGCCGCAGGCAGGTGGTTTTGCCGGAACCCGAGGGGCCAAGCATGGCGAAGAATGCGCCTTCGGCGATAGTCAGATCAACACCATCGACGGCTTTGATCGGGGCTGCGGTGGGGCCGAAATGACGGGAAACGCTGCGGAATTCTACGGCTGCGGGCATGTACTATGGGCCTTTATCCGCCGGGGCGGGAGAGCAGGCAGGGGCGCTGACCCCTGCCGTGATGTAGGGTGGGGTTACACCCCAACGCTGATTATTACCGCCCGCCGATCACGCCGATGTAATCCGACACCCAGCGATAATACGGCACACACGCGCCTTCCCCTTGGGCGCAGTTGGCGACAGGCGTGGTCCAGAATTTGATCTTGTCGAAATCATCCAGACCGTTGGCGGTGCAGCCTTCGGCGGTTTGCATGCCGGATTTGTCAGTGCAGGCGGCGGGCACCACGGGGTTGCCGCCGAACCACACCGAGAGATCGGATTGCAGGTTCGATGACAGCGTATGCTCCATCCATTTATAGGCGCAATTCGGGTTGGCGGCATCGGCGGCGAGCATGGTGGTGTCGGCCCAGCCCGTCGCACCTTCCTCGGGGATCGTCGAGGCGATGGGGAGTTTTTCCGATTGCAGCAGGCCGACCTGGAACGGCCACGAGCCCGAAGCCACCACGCCTTCGTTTTTGAAGTCATCCATCTGGATATAGGCGTCGTGCCAGTAGCGGCTGACCAAGGTGCGCTGGGTGCGCAACAGGTCAAGCGCGGCTTTATACTGATCTTCGTTCAACTCGTAGGGCGAGGTGATTTTCAGCTCGGGCTTGTGGAACATGAGATACTGTGCGGCGTCGGCGATGTGGATCGGGCCATCATAGGCCTGCACGCGGCCTTCGTTGGTCTTGCCATCGGGCAGGTCCATCTTCTCAAACACGATATTCCAGGACTTTGGCGCTTCCTTGAACACATCGGTACTATACATTAACACGTTAGGCCCCCAGAGATAGGGGGTGCCGTAGTGGACGCCATCCACCGTGAACCATTTGGCATCTTGCAGCCGGGGGTCGATTTTGCTCCACGACGGGATCAGGGCGGGGTTGATCGCCTGCACCCGTTTGCCCGCGATCAGCCGGAGTGAGGCATCACCCGAAGCGGTGACCAGATCAAAGCCGCCTTCGTTCATCAGGGCGACCATTTCATCCGAGGTATTGGCGGTCTTTACAGCAACTTTGCAGCCGGACTCGGCCTCAAACTTCGTCACCCAGTCATAGGCTTTGTCGGTTTCGCCGCGTTCAATATAGCCGGGCCAGGCGACGATATTGAGTTGGCCTTCCGAAGCGCCCACCTCGGTCATCTCGGCGAAGGCGGGTGTGATGGCTGTGGCGAGGCTGGCGAGAAGTGCTGCAGCCGTGGCGGATTTGCGGGTTTTTGTCATCGAAAGCTCCCTGTGATTGAGCGCAAGCCGGGTTCCCGGTCATGGCATCACGGTAACGGGGCGGCGCTGTTTCGCAACAGAAAATCACAGGGTGGCGGTATTTTTTTGATCAAACGATAAGTCGGGGCGATGGAAATGTGCAAGCTTCAGGCCGGGAAGGGCGGGCTTTCCCCACCCATTGTTCAGGAAGGCCAGGCTTAGCCTTTGGCCATTTCAGTGGCGAGGGCGGCGTGGTGTTGGGTGACAAGGCCTTCATAGGCGGCCAGCTTTGCCGGGGTGAAGTGATGTTCTTCGGCCAGCAGATTGACGGTGCCCAGCACCTCGCCGCCCTCGATCAGAGGGATGTTGATGCAAGAGCCGAGGCCGAGCGAAGTGATCAGGGCATGGTCGAAAAAGTACTTCGCAAACTCGGGTGTGGTGTTGGCGACGAAGGTTTGTTGGCCTGTGATGCAGAAGTCATACCAGCCATCGCGGGTCAGCGGCTTGGTGCCCGATACCGGGTATTCCACCGGATGCGAGGTATAGGCGCGGCGCGCTACCCCGAGTTTCAGGTCTTGCACGGTGACGGTGAACAGGCGGGTGCCAAGCGCGGCGCAGGCTTGGTGCAGGGTGTCGTAGACATGGGGCATTGGCGTCTCCAGATGGGATCAGGTCGGCATGTGGCCGGATAGCAGGGCGATCAGGTCAGAGCGGGTGATCAGGCCGACAAGTTGCGTGTCTTCTAAGACGGGTACGGCCTGTTGGCCGCCGTCTGCGAGCAGGGCGATGAGGCTGGCCAGCGGGGTCTGCGGGGTGGCGTGACGGGTCTCGGAGTCAGCCAGCATCGTTGCGGTAAGGTGCGGATCGGCGCGGCCCACGAGGGCGGCTTGCGACACCAGGCCGCCGAAGCTGCCATCGCGGTTGCGGATCGGCAGGGTTTTGAAGCGGTGACTGCGGAAGCTTTCGGCAAGGTCGGGAAGCTTGGTGTCGGGGGCGACTTGGATCAGGTCGCGCGACATCATTTGGGCGGCAGTGGTGGGGCCAAGGTTGCGGGCATTGGCTTCGGTCTCGGCGGCCTCGATCAGGCGGGCGAGGTCTTCGACGCCGAGGTTTGAGCCCAAGCGCAGGCGGGTGAGGGTGGCGGCGAGCACGTCGGGCGAGGGGATGAAGCGGCGGTCGGGGGCGGGGTCTTTGGTGCCATGTTGCGGGGGTTCAGCGGCAATGCGGAACGGATAGCGCCGACCGGTGGCGTGGTTCCATGCGATGCCGAGGGCGACGAGGGCAAGGCTGCCGCTGGCGACGGGGAGGAGAAGGTAGTGCAGACCCGGAAGCGTGTCGGGGTTGGCCGAAAGCACGGTGGCGAGGGCGACGGCACCGCCGGGGGGATGCATGGCGCGCAAGCTGGCCATGGCGAGGACGGCCAGCATGACGGCTAGGGCGGCGGTTGGAAGCACCGGGAGGCCCGCGTGCAGGATGAGGATGGCGGCGAGGGCGGAGGCGGCGTTGCCCAACACCACCGCCCAAGGCTGCGCCATCGGGCTGTTTGGCACCGCGAAGATCAGGAAGGTGGAGGCTCCGAACGGGGCGATCAGCGCGGGATGTGTCATCAGGTTGGCGCTGGGGTTGAGCAGCCAGAGCATTGCCGCAGTGAGGGCGAGGCCGAGGGCGGCCCCGAGGCTTGCGCGGAAGGCCTCGGAGGGCTTTGGCGCGGGCATCGAGGGGCCGAGGCCATGCAGGATGTGTTTCAGGGTTTGGGTCAGGCGGGCCATGTTTAGTTGGGCCATGTGGCGCTTGCGATCAGGGTGAGGTCGGGCTCTGGGGTTGGCAGGGTGGGAGGATCGATTTGCCAGAAGAACAGCCGGACATGGGCGGGGTGTTTCGGGGCCTCAGTCTCGGCGAGGATCTGGTAGTGCATCTGAAAGCCTTCCAGAAGCAGGCCCTCGGCGTAGAACGGGATTTCTTCGGCCTCTAACAGGGCGTCGATGCCTTGCTGGGGCTCCCATTCCTGGCCGTTGGCCCAGATCACCTCGGCTTCGACCTCGGGGTGTTTGAGGGCGAGTTTGCTGAGGGGGGCGAGGAAGGTCTCGATCGGGGAGAGCAGTTTGGGCATGGGGGCCTGCTGTGGTTTGCTTGGGTTGAAGCAGGTGGGGCGGGGGAGGTCAAGGTTTGGCTTGGAGCTGGCGTTGAACCGGGGGTTTCACACCCCCGGACCCCGGTGGGATATTTGAGCAGAGAGGATGATAATTTGAGGTAATTTTTAGGGATTTAGCCGCTTTTCATCATGGCGAGGCGGATTAAGTCGCGTGAGGTGGGGATTTCCGCACTTGGCGCGCGGCGTTGGGGGTGATTTGGTTGCGGGATGATGGACGAGAAAAACCTGATCCTGCCGTTGCAGATCGTGTTGCCGCTGCCTTGGCGATGGGTGCGGCGGGTGGCGCTGCCGCTGGCAGTGTTGTTTTGGGCTTTGGCGGTGTTTTGGCGCGCGCCGATGTTGTTGAAGCAAGGGGGAATGATTTTTGTCGCCTCGCCGCTGACGACGGTGCCGTTTGCGTTGGTGCTGGCTTATGGCATTGCGACGAGTGCGGTGCTGTTCTGGGCGAACCGGCATCGGATGCGCGGGGTACTGCGCTTGAACCGGGGGCGGGTGGTTGGTGCGCTGGCGCTGGCCTTTGTCACGCCGATTGCGGTGTTTGACTGGGTGCCGTGGATATGGGGCGGGCTGATGGTGTTTGTCTCGGGCAATCTGCAGGGTCTTGGCATTATGGTGCTGGTCTGGGCGGCGGCGACAGGGCTGTGGTATCCGGTTGCGGCGCTGATCGTGTCTGGCACAAGGTCGCGCTGGCTGCGGTTTGGGTTGTTTTGTCTGATGTTCTGGGCGGTCTATGCGGCATTTGTGTTGTTTGGTGGGGTGGCACATTCCCCGCTGTAAAGTCTAGCGCTTCATCATCGCAAGCCGGATCAGCGCGCGCTCCATCACCGCCATCGCCGGGGCGCGGGAGGTGGAGCGCAGGGTGAGGTCGGTTTCAACCAGCAGGCTGAGGGCATCTTCAAGGCGCAGCATTCCCCAGTTTCCGGCTTGGCGTTGCATCGCGTCGCGGCGGGGGCCGAAGATGCGGGCTTTCATGATGCCAGAGGTGATGCCGCCGGGATCAGAGGCCATGATATGCAGGCTGCGGAAATGCCGCAAAGCGCCGATGCAAATGGTAACGGGCAGCAGGCCTTGGCCTTCAAGTCGGCGCAGCAGCGGGCCGATCAGGTTGGCGTTTTGGTCGGCAGCGGCGGCGATCAGATCATCGACCTCCGCCTCGATGGTGGCGGGGGCAAGGGCGTGGATTTCCTCGGGCGTCAGCGGGGTCGGGTCGTTGTATTTGTAAAGCGCGATTTTCTCCAGGGTCTGGCGGAAATCGCCGGGGTCGAGGGCGCGGGCGAGGGTGGCGAGGTCGGCCATTGCCGAGGGGGCGAAGTTTTTCAGGCCGGCTTTGGCGAGTTCAGCCTCAATTTCTTCTCGGGTTGGCGGATCGTCATAAAGGCCAATGCTGACGGCGTTCAGGTGTTTTTCGAACAGGGTTTTGAGGGTGGATTTTCCGGTAAGATTGCCGCTTGTCACCACGATCTGCGCATCGCCCGCGCGCCAGTCTTGTAGGGTGGCGGCGATGGAGGCGGTGAGGCCATCGGTGGCATCTTCTAGGAAGGCGACGCGGGGGCCGGGGAAGAAGCCTGCTTCACGGGTGGCATCGGTCAGCAGGCTGGGGGATTTGCGCAGATCTGAGGATTGGATGCGGGTCAGGCGCATTTCGGCCTCACCCTGCGGGCCGATCAGCGCGGCGATGGCCTCTTGCCGTTTCAGCGCGACGCGCATGGTGTCGGCACCGAAAATCAACAGCCCTGCGCGGTTGGGGTCGGGTTTGGCGCAGTAGCGCGAGGCTTCGATGCCTGCGAGTTTCATGCTGCCCACTCCAACGGGGCCGGAAGGGCGGATTTGGTGAAATCTACGCGCAGGGTGCGACGGGCGCTGGGTTGGGCTGCCGGGCGCGAGCGGTGTAGGGTCAGCATATGCAGGATCAGGATATCGCCGCGCTGGGCGGTGCAAAGCTCGGTTTGATGGGCGGCGGCGGTGGCATCGCAGGTGGCGCTGGGGATGAGCTTGGCGTGATGGCTGTAAAGGGCGATTTCCATTGGCCCAGAATCCGCCTCGGCCGGGTCAAGGTGCAGGCGCACGAACAGCATTTGGTTCAGAAAATCCAAAGGTGGCTCGCACTGCCAGACCCCTGCCTTTTGCGACCAGTTGTGAAAGCCTTCGACCTCGTGCCGGGCTGCGACGGCGATCAGGCGATCTTGATGCCACGGCACGCCCCAGTTGTTGGCTTCGGTCTTGTTGAAGACCATGGCGCGGACGGCGTGGAAATCGGGGAATAGGGCGGTGATGCCGCGGGTCAGGGGAGTATTTGTCCCAAAGTCGCCGCCCAGATCCACCCGCGCGCCGGGGCCGTGATTGCGGTTGGCGATAGCGTCATAGGGGGCGAGGTCGGCTTCGGTCAGGGCTTGGCACATCCAGTGCCTGCCTGTCGTCGCGAAATCTTCGGGCGCGGTCATTGGTTCCAGCTGTTGGAGGTCGCCAGCAGTCTTGCGGTGATCTGGTCGGCGAGGATGCGCATCAGGCGGCGGGCGGCGTCTTCTTGGGCCGCCAAGCCTGCGACGGTGGACCCTGTGGCGGAGTAGGAGGTGAAGCTTTTGACTTGGCCGCCAGTGACGCGGGTTCCGGTGGCGCGGTTGGTCAGCGCCCAGTCGATCACGCCATTCAGGTTATACCGGGTGATAGCGTTGTCGGGAGCGATGCCGACCCCGGCGGCGTAAGTATTGATTGTGTAGGTCAGGTCAAACCGCGCCGCTTGGGGGCGGCCCAGACGTTCTTCGAGACGCTCGACCAGATCAAAGGCGTTTTTGTCGGCAGGGTCGGCGACTCGGATGCTGGATTGGATGCCTTGCGCCGGGCCGCCGGGGCCGTAGGCGGGCGTGAAGCCGCAGGCGGTGAGGGCCAGCGGTATCAGCAGGAACAGGCGGCGGTTAGGGCGTGTTGTGGTCATTGAAAATCACCTTTTCCGTTGCTGTTCGCAATGGAAATCAAGTTAACGCACCACGCCTTAAATGACGACATTGATGATGCGCCCCGGCACAACGATGATTTTCTTCACAGGCGCGCCTGCGAGGAACTTCACCACAGCTTCATCCGCCAGCGCGCGTTTTTCAACCTCGGAAGCAGGCATATCCGTGGGCACGCTGATTTCCGCGCGACGTTTGCCGTTGATCTGGATCGGCAGGGTGACGGTATCATCCACCAGCAACGCCGGATCGGCTTTCGGCCAAGGGGCTGTGGCGCAGAGGCCTGCACCGCCTTGATAGCTCCAGATCGATTCGGCGATATGCGGGGTCATCGGGCACATCAGTTGCGCGAGGGTGCGGATGGCTTGTTTCATCGAGGGGGTCGAGCCGTTGGCTTTGGCGAGGGTGTTGGTCAGCCCGTAAAGCGCCGCGATGGCCTTGTTGAAGGCGAAGGTCTCAATACTGCGGGTGACTTCCTCGGTGGCTTTGGCGGTGGCTTTGGCGATGTCTTGGTCGCCAATGCCCTGATGATCGGCGGGCATGTCGCCGATGCGGGAACAGAGAGCCCAGACGCGGGACAGGTGTTTGAAGGTGGCTTCCGCGCCGGAGGCTGTCCATTCCACATCGCGCTCGGGCGGGCTGTCGGACATCACGAACCAGCGGGCGGTGTCGGCCCCGAAGGCTTCGATGATATTCATCGGATCGACGACATTTTTCTTCGATTTCGACATTTTGGCAGAGGGGATAACTTCAACCAATGAGCCTTCGTCGCCCAGCGCCTGCAGCCATGCGTCGATATCGGCGATCATATCGGGATCGGGCGGCGGCACATCACCCAGCACGGTGACGCGGCGGTCGGCGAGGCTGAAACTCGTCACGTCCTCGGGGAGGTGATACACCGGACGACCGTTGGCGTCGGTGGTTTTGTAGATCTCATGCGTTACCATGCCTTGGGTGAACAAAGCGTTGAACGGCTCGATGGCTTTGGCGGGCAAATGGCCGGTGGCGTGCATGGCGCGGGCGAAGAAGCGGGAATACAGCAGGTGCAGAATCGCATGCTCAATACCGCCGATGTATTGATCGACGTTCATCCAGTAATCGGCATCCTCGGCGATGGTGGGCGTCGTCGCATGTGGGGCGGTGAAGCGGGCGTAATACCAGCTGCTATCGACGAAAGTGTCCATCGTGTCGGTTTCACGCCGCGCATCGGCACCGCATTGCGGGCAGGTGCAGTTGCGCCATGTCGGGTGACGATCCAGCGGGTTGCCGGGGATATCAAAAGTCACGTCGTCCGGCAGGCGGACGGGCAGGTTCTCTTTCTTCTCGGCCACCACACCGCAGGCGGCACAATGGATCACCGGGATCGGGCAGCCCCAATAGCGTTGGCGGCTGATGCCCCAGTCGCGCAGGCGGTAGTTGGTGACGCCGCGACCGATGCCACGGGCTTCGCATTCGGCGATGGCGGCGGCGATGGCGTCTTCGCCGGTTTGGTAGTCATCACCTGCGAAACCACGGATGTATTCCACCGTCTCTGATTTTGGCGGAGCAAAGGCGGCATTCACAATGCGCTGATAAAGTGAGTAGGTTGGTCGATCTTCGCCAGAATCCCCGCGATCCTCTATTTCGATCCAGCTCGATTTCTCAAAATCGCTGTCAGGATGCTCATGGTCGTGAATAGCTTCGGGAATTCTGAACACTGGAATGACGGGCAGCCCATATTTGCGGGCAAAATCCAGATCCCGCTGGTCATGCGCCGGGCAGCCGAAGATTGCTCCGGTGCCGTAATCCATCAGCACGAAGTTGGCGATATAGACCGGGAGTTCTATCGAGTTATCAAACGGATGCAGCACGCGGATGCCGGTATCCATGCCGATTTTCTCCGCCGTCTCCATCGCCTCAGCCGTAGTGCCACCCTTGCGACATTCGGCGGTGAAGGCGGCGACGGCAGAGTCGTGACGCTCCAGATGTTTTGCCAGTGGGTGATCAGGCGAAATCGCCGCAAACGACGCCCCCAGCAGGGTGTCGGGGCGGGTGGTGTAGACTTCGATCCGGTCGAAGCCTTCCGGCGCGCCGGTAGTGGTGAAGGCGAATTGCAAGCCGCGCGATTGGCCGATCCAGTTGGCTTGCATCAGGCGGACCTTTTCGGGCCAATCTTTTAAGCCGTCCAAGGCGCTCAGCAATTCGGCAGAATAATCGCTGATCTTGAAGAACCATTGCGTCAACTCGCGGCGTTCCACCGCAGCGTTCGAGCGCCAGCCCTTGCCGTCAATCACCTGTTCATTGGCCAGCACGGTCATATCGACCGGATCCCAGTTCACCACGGCATTCTTGCGGTACACCAAGCCCTTGGCCATCATGTCGATGAACATCGCCTGCTGTTGGCCGTAATATTCCGGGTCACAGGTGGCGAATTCGCGGGACCAGTCAATCGACAGACCCAAGGGTTTCATCTGCTTGCGCATCTCGGCGATGTTGCCGTAGGTCCATTCTTTCGGATGGCCGCCGCGTTCCATCGCGGCGTTTTCGGCGGGCATCCCGAAGGCATCCCAGCCCATCGGATGCAAGACGCTGAACCCCTGCGCGGCCTTGTAGCGCGCCACCACATCGCCCATCGTATAGTTGCGCACGTGGCCCATATGGATGCGGCCTGACGGATACGGGAACATCTCCAGCACATAATACTTTGGGCGTGACGGATCGCGCCGCGCCTTGAACGTCTCGGCGCTATCCCAAGCTGCTTGCCATTTCGGTTCGATGGTCTTGGGTTCGTAGCGCGACATATCAGGCCCCTCAGGCTAGTTCCTTGGCGCAATTACACTGGCAACGGGGGCAAGGTCCAGCCTGCCCACCTCCTCTGTGCTCAAATATCCCTGGGGTCTGGGGCTGGCCCCAGTTTGACGAACCAGTACCGCTTACAAGCCGCTGTCCTGAATCCGCAACTGACGCGCGCGGGTCAGGATGGCATCTTCCACCGCGCGGATGGTTTCGGGCGAGACCGCACCGCCGCCACTGCCCTGCATCGCCACCTTCAGACTGCGCGCATCCAAGGCCGGGTCCTGCACATAGATCGTCGCACGAACCGAGCGGCCGCCACCCGGAGGTGTGCCATATCCAGTCACGATCACGCCGGTAAACGGGTCCACCGATTCGATGGGCAGGAAGTTCAGAATGTCGAGGCTGGCCTTCCAGAGATATTTATTGACCTCTACCGTGGTGTTGGGGTTGTCAGATTTGGAAAACAGCGTGCCGATGCCGGTTTGACGACCCTTCGCCGCTTCGCGGTTCTCGCGCGACAATTCGGCCTGCACTTTGGGGTCATAAGACCCGCCTCCTGCTCTGCCAAGCATGCCACAGGCGGAAAGGCTGGTCAAAAGCGCGGCCATCAGGCCAAAATTCAACGCTTTACCCGTGATACGACGCAAGATCATCCGGTTTCTCCATACCAACCTGTCGCTGTTTATACTGACAGCTTCGGGCGTGCCAAGGCTTTTCCGCCAAACGCAGGGTTTCCGCCCACGCACAGCTTGTGGCACAGCAGGGGGGCTCTACCAAATGTGGGGCTTAGGTCTGCGCATGGTGTCCTGTATGTAAAAAACCATAGGCCTTCCCCGCTGGGAAAAAAAAGAATCGCGCGCAACCAACCGCGCTTCTGGTAACAAGCGCGCCTGTAGGCATCCACAGTTCAAGGTTTTTGCACCAAAAGCTGCGGTCGTGGCGGGCGCTGCAACTGTGGCAAGGGTGCATCACCGAGTGTCCGATTGGCCTGATTGCTGCGCTTCCCGTTGCAATCAGGCCCGTGGCAGAGGAAAACGACGACATACCTGCTTCAGCATCGCTTGAGTATGGTCGCGTATTTGAGAAAAAACGAGGAAACACGATGAAAAAAATTCTTCTCTCCACCACCTTGCTGGCTCTGACCGCTGGTGCAGCCACTGCTGAAGTAACCTTGAGCGGTTCGGGCCGTTTCGGTCTGGACTTCAACGAAAACCGTGTAAACGAAGTACAACTGGCTTACCGTCTGCGTATCAACGTTGACGCAAAGTTTGAAGCTGACAACGGCGTAACCTACGGTGGCCGTATCCGCTTCCAGAACGCCAATGGTACTGCAATTCAAGACACCGGTGGCGTACGTACCGCTGCTGAATTCAGCCCGGCAATGCTTTACGTTGAAGCAAGCGGCGTGCGTGTTGAAGTTGGTAACGCAAACACCGCGTTTGACTCGGTTGCTCTGATGTACAACCCGGAAATCGGCTTCCAAGGGCGTTCGTTCGGCGATCCGCAAGGCGACTATTACTCGTTCAGCAGCGGTCCTTACGCGCTGAACCGCGTTGGTATCTATGCGGCTTACTCGTACTCCGGCGTGAACTTGAAGGTTTCGTACATTCAGTTTGACCAGACCATCCCGTCTGATGACCTGAGCGACAATGGCGACGAATTGTCGGTTGCTGCTGACTTCACCACCGGTCAGTTCACCGTTGCAGCAGCTTACGCTGACCAAGGCGCTGGCCGTGACGGCAACTACCTGACCTTCATTGGTGCAGCGTACAAGATCAACGACGTTGCAAATGTTGGCTTGAACTACAACGACAATGGTCTGTCGGATCTGGGCAAAACCATCACTCTTTACGGCAACTACACCATCAACGGTATCACCCTTGCTGGTTATGTGACTGACTCGGACGGCGCCAATACGTTGGGCGAAGATTTCGACACCGCTTACGGTATCGGCGCTTCCTACGACCTCGGCGGCGCGACCTTGGCTGGTGCCATCGAGTCGGGCTTCGACGGCGGAATGCAGGGTGACCTCGGCGTGAGCATGTCGTTCTAATCTAACCGATCAAAATACTTCGGAAAGAGTGGGCCTTGTGCCCGCTCTTTTCTTTTGTGCGGGGCAGTGATCAAGTGCGGCCAAAGCAGGGGCCCAAAAAGCGCGGAGATACCATGGCGTTGCAGGTGATTTTAGCGCGGGTGCGGGCGGCAGAAGCCGCGGCGGGGCGAATCCTCGGTTCGGTGCAACTGATCGCGGTCAGCAAGGTGCAACCCGACGCGCGGGTGCGTGAAGTGTTAGAGGCTGGCCATCGGCTGTTTGGCGAGAATTACGTGCAGGAAGCGCAGGCGAAATGGCCGGGGTTCCGGGCCGAATTTGGCAGCGTTGCGGTGCATATGATCGGGCCGCTGCAAACCAACAAAGCAAAACTGGCGGTCGAGTTGTTTGACGCGATCCATACCGTGGATCGGGCGTCTTTGGCCGAGAAACTGGCAAAACTGGCGCAGGCGCGCGGGCGTTGTCCGCAGTTGTTCGTGCAGGTGAATACCGGGGCCGAGCCGCAGAAGGCCGGGGTTCTGCCCGAGGCGCTGGATGGCTTTATCGCCGACTGCCGCGCGATGGATCTCAGCTTGGCGGGTCTGATGTGCATCCCGCCCGAGGCCGAGGCTTCAGGCCCGCATTTCACCGCCTTGGCCGCGATGGCCGCGCGCAATGGTCTCGCTGGCTTGTCGATGGGAATGAGTGGCGATTTTGAAGCCGCGATTGCCGCAGGTGCCACCCATGTGCGGGTGGGCAGCGCGATTTTTGGGGCGCGGCGTTACGGCTAAGGCTCTGCGCTTCCTTCGGGCGCTTATCGCAAGCGCAGAGCGCCCGCAGGAAGCGATAAGCCTCAGCTCAGCCAGACCCGCGCATAGGGTGGCAGCGCCAGATAATCGCCATGCAGCGTCACAATCTGATCCGACAAAGCATCGTGCCAATGCGTGATGCCCTGCGCCTGCAACCAGCCGCCCGCTACATGCTGCCAATGATGCGAAAAGTTGAACAGGCATAGAATCGGCCCCGTGGGTGCTGCGCGCTGCACCGCGAACAGCGTCGGATTCCCGGTATCTATGATCTGCGTTGGATGCCCGCCGTGCAGCCCCGGCGTGGCGCGCCGTCTGGCAAGGATGGTCTGGGTGCCAAGGAAGCATTGCGACGACAGGGAATTGCCGGAATGGCGGGTTGCTGCCAGCGCCCAATCCATCCGCGGGCGGTGAATCCAACGGCTGTCATGGGCGTGGGCGGGATCGACCAGATAGCTTCGATCGTTCAGCAATGCCAGTTCATCGCCCATGTAAATCAACGGGATGCCGCCGAATGCCGCGATCAGCGCATGGCCCATCAGCATGCGCTGCACCGCCATCTCCCGGTCATGCTGATCTGTCGCCTCTAACCCCGCGAGCGAGGCAAAGCTGCCGGAAATCCGCTTGTCTCCAGTGGCTTCATTGATTTGAAACGGTGCCCCTTCGGCGAAACTGCCGGGAAAGCTGCCCTCGTAGAAATCGGACAGAAAGCGGCGGTGCGCTGCGCCGGAAAGCCCGCAGGCCGCCGCATCTTCGTCGGTGACAGCCCAGCCGATGTCATCGTGGCAGCGGATGTAGGTGGCGTAGGTCGCATTGGTGAGGCGATCCGGGAAGTGGCTGGCCAGCACATGCGTCATCAAGCGGGTGTCGCGTGTGGCAAGCGCGCTCCAGAATTGCACCATGAGGGAGTTGTGGTAGGCGAGGTTGCCCTCGCGGCCGTCATGCTTGCCGCGGCCAAGGTAGGGCAGCATTTCTTGCGGCGAGACGATAGCTTCCTCAAGATGGATCACCGCAGGGGCTGCGATGCGGCAACAGGCGCGCAAGGCTTGCAGAAGCATGTGCACTTCGGGTTCCGACTGGCAGCGGGTGCCCATGCGCTTCCACATGAAGGCCACCGCGTCCAGCCGCAAAACATCAACGCCGGTGTTGGCGAGATGCAGCATGATTTTTGTTATCTCTAGGAAAACCTGCGGGTTAGACCAGTTCAGATCCCATTGATGTTCGTTAAAGGTGGTCCAGACCCATTTACCGAATTCGGGGTAATGGGTGAAATTGCCGGGGGCGTTGTCGGGGAAAACCTCGACCAAGGTTTCGGCATAGGACCGGGGCAGGTCGGGGGTGTCGAACATCCAATACAGGTCTTGCGCGGTCTTGTCGCCAGTGGCTGCAGCCTTGGCCCACGCGTGTTCTTTCGCGGTGTGGTTCAGCACAAGGTCGATGCAGAGAGAGATGCCGCGCTTGCGCAGTTCGGTTGAAACCGCTTTGAAATCGTCCAGCGTGCCATAATCCGGGTTGATGTTGCGATAATCCATCACCGCATAGCCGCCATCGGAATCGCCGGGGCGGGGGTTCAGGCATGGCATAAAATGGACATAAGTGATGCCGAGGTCTTCAAGGTAATCAAGGTGATCCAGCACACCGCGCAGGTTGCCTGCAAAGCGGTCGATGTAGAAGACATAGCCCGCCATATCGACGCGTTGAAACCAGTCTGGTTCCAAATCCCGCTTTAGGTCCAGTATCTTGAGATCGGCGGGGCGGTCGCGCCAGCCCTCGGCCAGCGCGGCTTTCAGATCAGTGCTGAATTGGGCGTAAGCGGGATGCTGGCCGTAAAGTTGATCCAGCATCGGCCACAGATCAAGGGCAGATCGCGCCATGCGCAGGGCGAAAATCTGGTCGTCCGGTTTTGCAGCTGTTGCCATCTTATCCCCCTGTTCGGCTTCAGGATAAGATGCTCGAACCGCTTTGGGAAGGTGGTGGTTCAGGTTTACATGGAATCGGAAACCGCTGCCTCTTTCATAAGCTCGACCGCATTTTCCGATGCCTTTGCTTTTGTGAAAAACCTGAACCGCCTTAGCGGATGACCAGCCGAGACTCGTGACGCAGCCGGTTTGCGATCCAGAGCAGGTTTTGCCTTGCAAGGCCAATGCAGCCAGCGGTGGGGTGGCTGGGGCTGCGCCATGTGTGGATGAAAATGGCCGAGCCGCGACCGGGGGTGGGTTCTACCCAGTTCCAGTCGGTGATCAGGATCAGGTCATATTGTGGGTCACTGCGCGTCAGATTCTCATGGCTATAGGGATAGGGCGCGCGCACCATCTGGTTGTAGTCGATGTCGTTGGGATCATCGGACCACAGGTCATTCGGGCGGATCGGCAGCGCCCAATCCGGCAGCGCCGTGCGCGCGATGCGGTCGGGGCGGTAGAGCATGCCGACGATGCGATGGGTTCCGGTGGGCGTGCCGCCGTCGCCTTCGTGTTTGTCTTGGGTGATGCCGCCGCACCCGATGGTGCAGGGGAAGCGGCGGTTCTGGAACAGCAGGCCCATCGGGGTCAGGATCAGGTCAGATGATTTCATAGCAGATGCCCGGATTTGGCGGCTTTGGTGGCGAGATAGCCTTGGTTTTGCGCGGTTTGGCCGACTTGCAGCGACACACGTTCGGTCACGGTCAACCCGCAGGCTTGCAGCATCGCCAGTTTTTTTGGGTTGTTGGTCAGCAGGCGCACTTGGGAGAAGCCCATGGTTTGCAGGATTTCCGCGCCGATGCGGAAGTCGCGTTCGTCATCCTCAAAGCCGAGGCGGTGGTTGGCCTCTACGGTGTCAAAGCCTTGGTCTTGCAGGGAATAGGCGCGCATTTTGTTGGCCAGACCGATACCTCGGCCCTCTTGGTTCAGATATAGCAGAACGCCCGCGCCCTCTGTCCCCATCTGAGCGAGGGCGGCGTGGAGTTGCGGGCCGCAGTCGCATTTCAGGGAACCTAAAACGTCACCCGTGAAGCAGGCGGAGTGCAGGCGGGCGAGGACGGGTTTGTCGCGGTCGGGGCGGCCGATCTCAATGGCGTAATGCTCGGCGCTGCCATCGTCGGGGCGGAAGATGTGCAGACGACCCGCTTGGGCAGCGGCCATTGGCAGGCGGGCGGAGATCACCGGGGCCAAAGGCGCGAGGCGCTCCAGATCAGCGCAATCGGTGTTCGCCAGCAGGGTCAGGTTGTTGCGGGCGGCGAGGGTAAGGCCGTCAGTTACAGGAACCAGCAGCATTGCGGGCAGCAGTTGCGCGGATTTTGCCAGTGCGATTGCGGTGCGGTGCAGGGTGGCGGGGCCGTCTCGCAACGCCACCAGCGGGCCTTTCATCGGCACGCGCAAATCGTCGGCGGGGTCGGCGACGGCGCGCAGCCAGCGCAGATCGGCACCCTCTGGCACCCGCAGGCGGGCGAGATCGGTGTCGTAGGGGATGGCTTTCAGCGTCTCGGCGCGGCGGGCGGTGAGGGCGAGTTCGGGTTGGCCTTCGGCACGCAGGGCGGCAAGGCGCGCGTCGGTCAGTTCTTCGACGGCGGCGCAAAGCATGGCTTGACCACCACCTGTCAGCACGATGGCCAGCCCAAGCCGAAGGTCAGCGCGGGCGCGGGCGAGGATTTCGGGGGTGGAGGGGCGCAGGCTCATGCGGGTTACATAGGCGAAACTGCAGCGGATTGAAACATTTCCCAAGCCAGCGACACGAGCGCGTGAGACGATTGTAGCAAATCTTGTCGGAACCGAAGGCGCGGCGCATGTGTTTGTGTAAGAGCAAACGGCTCGGCTGATGGAGGCCCATATGGCAACGCTACGCAAAATTCTGCTGGTCGATGACGATGACGATCTGCGCGAAGCGCTGAGCGAACAGCTGGTGATGACCGAAGATTTCGACGTGTTTGAGGGCGGCACTGGGGCCGAGGGCATGGAGAAGGTCAAGGCGGGTCTTTTCGATCTGGTGATTTTGGATGTCGGTCTGCCGGATACCGATGGCCGCGAATTGTGCCGCCGTATGCGCAAGGCCGGGGTGAAATGCCCGATCATGATGCTGACCGGGCATGACACCGACAGCGACACGATCTTGGGCCTTGATTCGGGTGCCAATGATTATGTGACCAAGCCGTTCAAGTTTCCGGTGTTGTTGGCGCGGATTCGGGCACAGTTGCGCACGCATGAACAATCGGAAGACGCGGTGTTCCAGATGGGGCCGTATACCTTCAAACCGGCGCAGAAGATGCTGGTCGATGCTAAGGATAAAAAGGTGCGGTTGACCGAAAAGGAAACCAACATCCTGAAGTATCTCTATCGCGCGCAACAAGGCGTGGTGGCCCGCGATGTGCTGCTGCACGAGGTTTGGGGTTATAACGCTGGGGTTACGACGCATACGCTGGAGACGCATATCTACCGTCTGCGGCAGAAGATTGAGTCTGATCCGAGCAATGCGCGGCTGCTGGTGACCGAGAATGGCGGCTATAAGCTGGTCGCCTAAGGTTAAGATTGGTCGCTTTAGGTAAGGTTTTCGTCACTTACGGGTCTTATTGTTGCCTGATTGAATGACTATCTATCGGATTAGGCCAGATGGCGTCCTCCCCGCCTGATGGCCCTAAAGTTCCCCTTGCTGTGTCGGGGTTATGGCACAGCACCCTCCCTGTTGGACCTGGCCGGGCCTTGTGCCCGGCCTCTTTTGTCCCGATCTTGCTATCGCAGTTGCAGGCGGGCGGTGGCGTAGAGCGTCAATGCCCCGGCGATGACGAAGGCGACCCAATAGGGCAGCAAGACGGCTTCAGCCATGCCCCATGGCTCGGCCCCCGAACCCGCCCATGAGATCAGCCAGCCGAAGGTGAAGGCTCCAAACGCCGCAGGGCCGGTGCCGATGAAGCGGAAGGCGGAATTGACGCGGCCCAAAAGCGGCGCGGGGATGTGGCGTTGGCGGTAGCTGACTTGGGCGATGTTCCACAACATGCCGGAGAAGCCATCGAGCACCATGAAGATTGCGATCAGCCAGAGCGGGGATTGCAGGGCTAAGACGAGAGCGGCGGCTGTGAATCCGGTCATGCCCAGCAGGATGGCCGATCTTGGCGTGACGTGGCGCAGGATGCGTGGGCCGATCAGGGTGGCGGCGAGGCCGCCGATGGCCGGAAGCGTCAGGAAGATGCCGAAGCCGAAAGCATCGAGGCCGAGAACGCGTTGGCTGTACAGCACCAGCACGGCGGCGAAACCGTAGCCGATGAAGTTGACGCCGCCCAGAATGAACGCCAAGCGGCGCAGCGGGATGTCGCGCCAGAGCCAGAGCATCCCCTCTTTTAAGGCAGCCAGCATCGGCAGATGTGGGGTGGTTTGCGCGCGTTTTGGCAGCTTGATGCTGGCGATCAGGGCGACGGCTGTAACTAGCATCGCAGCTTGGATGCCGAACGGCAGCGCCACCGATACACCGATCAGCAGGCCAGCAAGCGGCGGGCCGATGAACTGGCCGGCAAGTTGTTCGGCGCTCCACATCGCGCCATTGGCTTGTTCCAGTTGGGTTTTCTCTACAACGGAAGGGGTGAAGGTTTGTGCGGTGTTGTCGCGCAAGACCTCGGCGCTGCCCAAGACGAACGACAGCGCGGCCATCAGCAGCACCGGGCCGGTGCCGGGCGTGGCGGTCAGCGCGAGGGTCAGCAGGGCGAGGGAGATCACAATCCGCAGGCAATCGGCGCCGATGATCAGGCGCCGGTGCTCGACGCGGTCGGTGATCACGCCTGCGGGCAAGGCGAACAGAAACCACGGCAGGCTGCGGGCGGTGGCGACAAGGCCGATCAGAAAGGGGTCTTGCGTCAGCAAGGTGGCGAGCCACGCCACGGCGACGGTGATCAGGCCGTCACCAAGGTTGGTGGCGGCTGATGAGGCGAACATCAGGCGGAAGTTGCGGTTTTGCCAGAGCGGGATTTGGATCATGGCGGCATGACTGCATGGCGCATGTGGTGGGGTCAAGATGGGGTGGGGTCAAGCGCAGGCTTGGCAGCGATTAGCCGACAGAAAGAATCGGATTTACAATTCCGAGCGAATCCGTCAGTTAATGCGACAAGGCCCAACCTGTCGGCAGGGCGTTGGTTGCAACGTGCAGTCTCGAAAGGCAGTTGGAAGTCATGAGCTATTCCTGGTTCAAATCGTCGAAAGTCACGCAGGCGAGCCCGGTTCGTGGCGGTGCTGCGGTGGGGATGCTGGCAGATATGCCGCCGCTGGAGCGCGGCATGGTGCAACTGCTGCGGCAATGGTGCGATGGTGAGGCCGGACGTATTGCGGTGGCGGAAGATTTCACCGCGATTTTTGGCGCAGAGCAGGCGGCGCTTGAGGTGAATAACCTCGCACACCTGATCACGCTGATGGTGCAGATGGGTCGCCGCCCGTTGATGCGGCACCACACCCACTGTGCCTGCCTTGGCGGTGATGAAAGCGCCTTCGCGCAGATGGTGGCTGCGGCTACGGCGGGGGATCGCGAAGATGCGATGGCCTTTGCGCTGACCATGCTGCCACCCGACATCGCTTATGAAGCCGTGCAGGTGGCGGAACATGTTGGCCGCGCTACCCTTGATATCATTCACAGACTTTCAGCCACCGGCGGTTATTTCGCCACCCCAGCCACACGTCACTAGGAAAGCCCCGCTATGCGCAACTCGTTTTTTGTCTTGCTTGCCACCACAGCCTTTGTGTCGGCTGTTCAGCCCGTGTTTGCCGCCGATCCGGCAGCGGTGGCCAAAACCTACGCCGATATTGCTGCGGCAGGGTATGAGGACAGTCTGATCACCGCAAAGGCGCTGCAAGCGGCGGTGGATGCGCTGATCGCTACGCCGTCGCAAGACACCTTGAAAGCCGCGCGTGCGGCATGGATCGCCTCGCGTCCGTCCTACATGCAGACCGAGGCGTTCCGCTTTGGCAACGTCGCGGTGGACGATTGGGAGGGTAAGGTCAACGCCTGGCCGCTGGATGAGGGGCTGATCGACTATGTGGACCCGTCTTACGGCAAGTCGGAAGAAAACGATGTGGCGACACTGAACGTGATTGCGACGCCGAAATTTACCACCTCGGGCGTGGAGGTCGATGCGACGGTGATCACGCCGGAGTTGATCTCGGGCACCCTGCAAGAAGCGGGTGGGATCGAAGCGAATGTGGCCTCGGGCTATCACGCGGTGGAATTTTTGCTATGGGGGCAGGATTTGAACGGCACCGGGCCGGGGGCAGGCAATCGGCCGTTCACCGATTATGTGCAGGGCGAAGGTTGCACAGGCGGTAACTGCGACCGCCGCGCGGCGTATCTGAAGGCTTCGACCGATCTGTTGGTGATGGATCTGGCTGATATGGCGATGCAATGGGCCACGGGCGGAGCAGCCCGCGCGACGATTGAGAAAGACCCGAAGGCAGCTTTGTCGGCGATCCTGACTGGCATGGGCAGCTTGTCTTATGGCGAGGTCGCGGGCCAGCGCATGCGTTTGGGCCTGATGCTGAACGACCCAGAGGAGGAGCATGATTGCTTCTCGGACAACACTGCCAACAGCCATTATTATGACGGCGTTGGGATTGAGAACGTCTATCTGGGGAAATACACCCGCGTGGACGGCAGCGTTGTGTCGGGGGCGTCGATCTCGGAGCTGGTGGCGGCGGCTGACCCTGCCGTGGATACCCAGTTGAAGACGGAACTGGTTGCGACAGTCACGGCTTTGGGTGCGATCAAGGCGGCGTCGGATGGCGGCATGGCCTATGATCAGATGCTGGCGGCGGGCAATAAGGAAGGCGAGGCTTTGGTGATGGGCGGCGTCAACGCTTTGGTCACGCAGACCGCGTCGATTGAACGCGCGATCACCACTTTGGGGCTGACCGGCACCAGCATTGAAGGCTCGGACAGTCTTGATAATCCGGGCGCGGTGTTCCAGTAACGCTTGCGTTACGGGCTTTGTCGGTCGCGAGCTGCGATTGACAAAGCCTGCTGAAACCCACTCTGAGTAGGCAGGTGGTGCTGCGTGAACGAACCACAGCGCTGCCGACTGATATAGGGAAGACCCGGATGCTGCGCGTCCTTCTGATACTACCCCTGCTGGCCGGACCTGCTTTTGCGCAAGGCCCAGATGATCAACCGCTGAATGTGATCCCCCGCACCAAGGCCGAGATAGCCCGCATTGCAGGGGTGTTGGCCCCGGCGACGGATTTCAGCACATCTGAGAAGTTCGAGGCGAAATCGGGCGGCGCGGCCACAGTGCGGGCGCGGCCGACGGCGGATGCGTTTTCGCAATACTCGGGCAATATGCCATTTGATCGCCAGATGAATTTCAACCTTGGCAACGCATTGTTCACCAAGACATGGGTGCCCTCGCCAGCCTCGACCTTGGCTTCGGATGGCTTGGGGCCGCTGTTCAATGCGCGCGGCTGTCAGGATTGCCATTTGAAAGACGGGCGCGGGCATGTGCCTGCGGGCCCCGAGGAAAGCGCTGTGTCGATGTTTCTGCGGCTTTCGGTGCCCGGTGGCAGCAATCCGGCCGAGATCAAGGACTGGCTGGCGACGCAGGACGAGCCGACTTATGGCGGGCAGTTTCAGGATTTTGCCTCGACGGGCGTTGCCGCCGAGGGCCGCATGGTGATCGACTATACCGAGGTTCCGGTGACGCTGGGCGATGGCACGGTGGTTTCACTGCGGCAGCCTGCCTATGCGGTGGCGGATTTGGCTTATGGCCCGATGGCGAAAGATGTGATGCTGTCGCCGCGTGTGGCGCCGCAGATGATCGGTTTGGGTCTGCTAGAGGCGATCCCCGAGGCGGATATTCTGGCGCGTGTCGATGAGACTGATGTCGATGGTGATGGGATTTCCGGGCGGGCCAGCATTGTGCCGGATGGCGCAGATGGTAAGCCGATGCTGGGCCGCTTTGGTTTCAAAGGCGGTAAGGCCAGTATTCGTGACCAGTCAGCGGGGGCGTTTCAGGGCGATATGGGCCTTGCGACCTCGCTTCATCCTAACCCATGGGGCGATTGCACTGTCGCGCAAACGGCATGCCGGGTGGCGTTAAGCGGGCAAGAACCGGGTGTGCGGGATGGGTTGGAAGTGGATCACCAAAGCCTTGATCTGGTGACGTTTTATGCCCGCAACTTGGGTGTGCCAGCGCGCAGGGGTGTCGATGATCCGAAGGTTCTGCGTGGCAAGCAGGTGTTTTACGACATCGGCTGCATGTCTTGTCACACGCCGAAATATGTTACGGATCGGTTGAAAGACCAGCCCGAGCAAAGTTTCCAACTGATCTGGCCTTATACCGACCTGCTGCTACATGACATGGGGCCGGGGTTGGCCGACAACCGACCCGAAGGTCGTGCGACCGGGCAAGAATGGAAAACGCCGCCGCTGTGGGGGATTGGCATAACGCAGCAAGTCTCGGGACATACCGAATTTCTGCACGACGGAAGGGCGCGCTCCTTGCTGGAAGCGGTGCTGTGGCATGGCGGCGAGGCGCAGGCCAGCCGCGACGCCGTGGTGGCTTTGCCGAAAGACGACCGAGACGCTATCCTCGCATTTCTGGAAAGTTTGTAATCATGCTGCTGCGCTCGTTCTTGCTGTCTTTTTGCCTCGCCACCCCAGCGCTGGCGGATTTTGAACAGACCTTATCAGACCATATCCTGCCCGGTTATGCGGCGTTTGCGGCTAGCACGCAGGCGTTGTCTGATGCCGCCGCGAAGGATTGCAAGGCTGACAGTTTGAAACCCGCGTTCAATACAGCCTATGATGCGTGGGTCGCGGCGCAACACCTGCGCTTTGGTCCTGCCGAGGCGGATGGGCTTTCGGTGGCGATTGCGTTCTGGCCTGATCCGAAGGGCTCTGGCGCGAAATCGCAACGTGCTTTGTTGTTGGGCGATGCTTTGCAACTGACGCCAGAACATTTCCCCGATCAATCGGTGGCTGCGCGTGGGCTGACCGGGTTGGAGCGTTTGCTGTATCCGGCGGAACCCTTGCCCGCCGACCCCTGCGCGTTGATCCAAGCGACGACGCTGGATTTGGCGCGGATGGCGAAGATCATCGACGACAACTGGATCAACAGCTATTCCAAGACCGTGCTGACGGCGGGGGATCTGGGTAACACCACGTTCCAGACCCGGCCAGAAGTGCGCCAGACTTTGTTTACGCAAGTCGTATCGGCGCTGGAGTTCGATAAAGATCAACGACTTGGCCGCCCCTTGGGCACGTTTGACAAGCCGCGCCCGGAACGTGCTGAGGCGGTGGCCTCGGGGCGCAGTCAGCGCAATGTGCTGATCTCGTTGCAAGCCTTGCGCGCGATGGTGGTGACGATGACGCCGGATGCGCCGCTGACTTTGGCGGGTTTTGATCGTGCCATCAAGCTGGCTGAAACCTTGGATGATCCGGGATTCGCTGGGGTTGCCACGCCGCAGGGCCATCTGAAGGTAGAGATTTTGCAGCAGGCGATCAGCGCTTTGACAGATACCGTGGTGGCAGAACTTGGCCCCGAGTTGGATGTGGGCGTCGGCTTTAACGCGGCGGATGGAGACTGATATGGCAACGCGGCGGGCGTTTCTGGCAGGGTTGGCGGCGGCCAGCTTGCCAAGGGTATCTTGGGCCGAGGTTGGCTCTCCGGCTTGTCTGGCTGCGGGCAAGCTGGGCGATGAATTTGTGCTGCACGGGCTAAGTGCGGCGGGCGAAAGCCTGTTTGAGATCGGCCTGCCCGCGCGCGGCCATGCGGCGGCGGCGCATCCGACGCAGGCACTGGCGGTGGCATTTGCGCGCCGCCCCGGCACGTTTGCGCTGGTGCTGGATTGTTTGACGGGGGCGGTGCGGCACCGTTTGACCCCGCCGGAGGGGCGGCAGTTCAACGGCCATGGCGCGTTCTCGACGGATGGCGCGTTGCTGATGACCTCGGAAGTGGTGGCCGAAGGCTCGGCAGGGCGGATTGGGCTGTGGGAGACGGCCGGTTTCACCCGCATCGGCGAATGGGACAGTGGCGGCATCGGCCCGCATGACATCCGGCGGTTGGCGGATGGCCGTCTTGTGGTGGCGAATGGCGGGATTGAGACCGATCCGGGGGATCGCACCAAGCTGAACACCGACACGATGCGGCCCAATCTGACGCTGCTCTCGGCGGATGGCGTGGTTCTGGATCAGGTGGAATTGGCAGATGAGTTTCACCAAAACTCGATCCGGCATCTGGCATTGCACGGTGCCGGCGTGGCGTTTGCGATGCAGTGGGAGGGCGATAAGACGGAAACCGTCGCGCAACTGGGGCTCTGGGTGCCAGGGTCCGTGCCGCAACTGTGCCCGCCACCGGACGAACAGGCGTTTGCGATGAAGGGCTATGCCGGGTCGATTGCGGTCAGCCGCGCTGGTGATCTGATTGCGCTGACTTCGGCCCCGGCGGGGGCGGTGATGCTGTTTGATAGGGCGGGTCAGTGGCTTGCGACCGATCCGCGTGCCGATGTATCGGGAGCGGCGGCGGTGGGCGATGGGTTGCGGCTGACCGATGGGCAGGGCGGCGTATGGAGCTATGGCCGCGACGGCTTGGCATCCCTAAGCCGCAATGCGACGGCTTGGGATAACCATTTGATCGCACTTAGCTAATTATTTCCCGACAAACTCAAACGAGAACCGCGTCGAGGCCCCCACAGGCGGTGGTGCGAACGGGGCGGAGCGCTGGATATGGTCCAGCGCCGCCGCGTCGAGTGCTGCGGAGCCGGAACTTTTGACGATCTTCACCAGCGACAGACCGCCACTGGGCGAGATTGCAAAGCCGACGACAGCGCTGCCCTTGCCGGGGCTGGAACGCTTCTTGGCGCCACGGATTTTTTTCATGACTGCCTTTTGATAGGCCGCAGGCGATTGACCCTGCGCTGTGGCGTTCGCGCCCTTTTGGGCAGCCGTAGCACCGCCCGCACTTGGTGCCGCTGAACTGGCTTTGGCGGTTTTCTTCGGGGCGGGGTCTTCTGATTTTTTGGTTTTGGTCGGCTTCTTCTCGGCCTTCTTCGGCTTGGCTTCGGTCTTTTCCACCTTTGGTTTGGCCGCCTCTGGCGGTTTTGGCTCGGGGGGCGGTGGCTCGGCTGCGGCGGGCAGCGCATCGGGAGCGGGCAGCGGATCGGGTGGCGGCAGCGGTGCATCCAACTCGGGTTTCACATCGGCCAGTTGTTCGGGTTTTGCCATTTCGGGCAGGATGGGTTTTGACTCAGGCTGCGGTTCGGGAATGTCGGGAGGGGTGTCAATTTCGGGCGCGTCGGCTGCGGCTTGCAGGGGCGCTTCGGCACTGGCAAGCGGGGCGGGGTCGGACATCGCGGCGACACTTTCAGCGGCAGCGGGGGCTGGCGGCAGGGTGAGGAAGATCGGTTGATCGACGATTGACGCGGGGTTTGAGGTCAGCGCCAAGGCACTGGCGGCGCTGAGAATAAGCGCGGTGGTGGTTGCGGACAGCATCCAGCTTACCCATGTGCGCGGCTGTTGTGCTGATGCCGCGATCGGGCAGGATGCCGGGCAGTTGCGGAATTGCTGGCTCATGGAGTTACCTGCGTTTCAGTTGTGCTTTGCAGACCGACGAGGGCGACTTTCAGGTAGCCCGCCCCGCGCAACTGATCCAGCACGGTCATCAGATCACCGTAGGGCACCACGCGGTCAGCGCGCAGAAACACCTGCGTATCGCGCTTGGCTTTGGTTTGCGCATCCAAGGCCGCTTGCAGATCGGCCCCGGTCAAGGGTTGGTTGCCCAAGGTCAGCGTCAGATCGGGCGCAAGGCTCAGCCAGACCGGGTCTTCCGGGCGTTGGGTGGCTTCGGCAGAGGATGTTGGCAGGTTCAGCGGCACATCCACTGTTGAGAGCGGCGCTGCGATCATGAACACGATCAACAGCACCAGCATCACGTCGATGAAGGGTGTGACGTTGATGTCGGCCATCGCGTCATCGTCGTCATCGCTACGGCTGCTGGTGGTGATTGCCATGGGTTAGCCTACGGTTTTGAAATGGGTAGCGCTGCGGCGGTCGAGATCACGGCTGAGCAACCGCTCAATCTGGGCGGAGGCGTCGGCAAGCTTGCGACGGTAAGCGGTGATCGCACGCGACAGGCCGTTGTAGATCAGCACCGCCGGAATCGCGGCGAGTAGGCCGATGGCGGTGGCGAACAAAGCCTCGGCAATACCGGGGGCTACGACGGCGAGGCTGGTGGTTTTGGTCTCGGCAATGGCGGGGAAGGCATTCATAATGCCGAACACCGTGCCGAACAGGCCGATGAACGGCGAGGTGGCGCCGATGGAGGCAAGCAGGCCTGAACCTGCGCGCAGGCGCGCCAAAGCGCTGGCTTCAATTCGGTCCATAGCTAGACGGGTGCGCTGTTGGGCGGCATGGGCATAGGCGGGATCGACGGGAAAATCGGCGAGGCTGACGAATTCTTCATGCGCCACACGGATCATCTGGGTGGCGGGGTCACGCTGGGCGGCCATCGCACGGATCGCCGACGGAATATCGGTGGCAGCGGTCAGCTTCAAGGCACTGCGGCGCAGGGCGCGGAACGCCAAAGTCAGTTCGGCGATTTTCTGCACCATGATGGTCAGGGCGGCAAAGGCCGCCACCGCAAGGATCACCATCACCGTCTGCACAACCCAATGCGCAGAAAGGATAATGCTGAACAGATCGGTGCTGGCATGGGGTGCGGCAAGATCCGAGGCGATGGTTTGCGCAAACGCAGGATGGGCCAGAAGGCCCACCCCGATGATAAAGGCGCAAATGTGGCGCATCACCAACTCACCGATTTGGCGACCGACAGTTTGTAATTGCGGCCAACACCGTTATCGAGCGCGAGGTTGTTCTTGTACTTTTCGTCGAACATGTTCTCGACAGCAAAGTTCACATCCAAGCCTTTAAGGGCACCTTCCTGCGGCGACCATTTAACGAACAAATCGTGGGTCTGGTAAGAATCACCCGTGGTGGTGGCCGACGACGTTTTGATGTTGTCGCAGTAATAGCCAGTCCAGCCGATGTTCAGGTTCTGCACCGGCAGTTTGGCCCCGAGGGTCAGCGAAATCGCTTCTGCCGGGGTGTCGGGCAGGGTGGTTGAAGTCGCACCTACAGCTGGGTTCAGGTTCTTGGTGCGCACTTTGCTCCATGACAGGTTGCTGAACCAACGCTCGGCGTCGTAGCTGGCTTCCAGTTCCGCACCCCACAATTCGGCGGCGGCGATGTTGGAATAGTATGGCACAGCCGGACCACCCGCGACGCGCGGCGTTGTGGCGATCATGTTTTCCACATCGTTGTGGAAGCCCGTCAGCTTTAGTTGCAGGTTATCGCCATCGGACAGCAGGTTTTCGCGGCGGATGGTAAAGCCCAACTCGACCGAATCTGCTTCTTCCTTGTTCAGACCCACGCTTGCCAGACGTTCCGGCAAAGTGCCTGCGGCTTCGGTTGAATAGCGTTCGTCCAAAGTCGGCATCCGCTCGGTATGTGCCAGCGAGCCGAACACCGAGAAACTGTCGTTGATCTTATACATCATCGCCAGTTTCGGCGAGATTGCAGTATCGTCGGTATCCAGACCGCCCGCGATATCGCCCGCACTGAACTGGCCGAAATCAATGCGGATGCCGGGGATCAGGGTCAGACGTTCGCTGTAGATAAACTCGCCTTGCGCATAGACGCCGACTTTGCTGTCGGTGCCTTGCGGGTGGAATTTATATGGCCCCACGGTGGAATGGGCGCTGCGCTCTTGCTGCGACAGTTGCACCCCTGTGATGACCCGGTTGTCCCAGCCGCTGTCACCGAATTCGGCGGTGTTCTCAACCTTAAGCGTGGTGGTGGCGTAGCCGAAATCACCTTCGCACAGCACTTGGCTGGAGCCTGGGCGGCAGCCCGCGCCGAGCGAGAAGTTGCTCTTATCCACCGTGGTGTTGGTGTAGGACAGCTGCACCGACAGATCGAGCAGCGGGTTGTTGGCAAAGCTGTTGTTCCATTTCAACGACACGGTGTCGTCAACCGAATGAATGTCAGCGGTGCCGAAGAACGCCGCCGCAGCCCCCCCGGTTTGCGCCAACAAAGTGTCGTCAAGATCGGTATCGGTGCGCGACAGCGACAGGGTCAGGCTTTGATCTTCATCCTGCCCCAGCGTCCATTTGCCCTTCAGCAGACCGGACATGCTTTCATGCGCTGTACCCGCCAGCACAGTGCCGCCGCCATCTTTGATCTCACCACCGCTGGAATAGTTCAAAGATCCCAAATATTCGGCGTTGCCTTGTTTGGTCGCAAAGATCACGCCCAGCTTTCGCGTGTCTCCGTTGCTGTTATAGCTGGATTTGAAGCGCAGGGTGGTGGTCTTGCCGTCTTCAAGGAAATCGCTGGCATCCTTGGTTGTAAAGGCAATCGCGCCGCCAATAGCCCCCGTGCCATACAGGGTAGACGAGGCTGGGCCGCGCAGCACTTCGACGCGTTTGAACAACTCAAAATCACCGAAGAAAGAGCCGAGGCGGTATTGCTCGAAGAATTTTGGCGCGCCGTCAACGCTGACCGCGATGCGGGCTTCCGAGGCGGTTTGCTCGGTATTGCCGATGCCACGGATGTTAAAGGCCTGCCCCAAGGGCCGCGCCGATGATCCGGTGGCTTGTACGCCCGGAATACCCTTCAGGACATCGCCAATGGTGTTGGGCTGGGCGCGGTCGAGATCGGCTTGCTCACGCGCGGTGACAGCCTGCGGCGTGTCGATAGCGACTTTTGCGGTGCCTGCGCCGAAGATGATCCGGCCCAGCATCTGGAATACGCCGCCATCTTGGGCCGACGTATCTTGAGTGGCGGCGTCTTGGGCGGCAACTGGCGATGCGATCAGGGCAATCGCGATGGTGGATAACAGCAGATGTCCGCGCAGGGCGGAGGTGCGGCGAGGCAGCATTGGCGGTCCTTGTTTAAGGGTCTGCGAATGGCTGGCCTTGCCGTCACGGGGCAAGCTGGCGGGCAGAGATATATTCTGACTTGATCTATCAGGAATAAGCTCATAGAAATCCAGACTATAACTGTCAAGTATATCTCTGCAGATATGTTTTGACCCTTGCGCTCCAGCCACGGCCCAATGGCCCGCCAGATCCGCGCGCCCAACAAAACTTAGGATTCTGGCATGACTGCGACGCATACACCCGCACAGATTCGCGCCCTGCGCATCGAAAACCCCAAGGCACGCGCCCGCGATTTTGCGGCGATGCAGGGAATCACCGAAGCCGATCTGGTGGCGGCTTATGTTGGCCACAGTGCCACGGCAATCAATGCCGCCCCGGATGCCCTGTTTCCGTTGATTGGTGAGTTGGGCGATGTGATGGCGCTGACCCGTAACGAGTCCTGCGTGCATGAACGGCGCGGCGTTTATAAAGATTACCACTCTGGCCTGCATGCTGCGATGGTGCTGGGGCCCGAGATTGATATGCGGATGTTCCCCAGCCATTGGAAATTCGGCTTTGCGGTGGTTGAGGCGGGCGAAGATGGCCCCAAGCGCAGCATCCAAGTGTTCGATGTGGCAGGCGACGCGGTGCATAAGGTGCATATGAAACCTGAGTCGAACGTGGCGGCGTTTCACGCTTTGGTCGCCACTTTGCGTTTGCCTGAACAGTCGGATCAGCTGACTCTGATCGCCCGCGCACCCGTCGAGGGGCCTAAGGGTGATCCGGCGCGAGCCGATGATCTGCGCGCCGAATGGAAAACCATGACCGACACGCATCAGTTCCTGAAACTGACACGGCGGTTGAAGTTCAACCGGTTGGGCGCAAACTGTGCCGTTGGTCCGCAGTTCGCCGTGCAGGTTGCGCGCGATGCGATTACAACGGTTTTGCATGCTGCGGCTGACCAGAAAATCCCCCTGATGATCTTCGTTGGCAACCCAGGCTGCATCCAAATCCACGGCGGGATGATTGAGAAAGTCGTGCCGATGGGGCCATGGATCAATGTGATGGACCCGCGCTTTAACCTGCATTTGCGCGCCGATCACATCACCGAGGTCTGGCGTGTGACCAAGCCGACCCAGCGCGGCGATGCGATCTCGGTTGAGGCATTTGATGCCGCGGGCGGCTTGATCCTGCAAATCTTCGGCTATCGCAAGGATGCGCCGCCAGTGGCTTGGGATGCGATGATGGCCTCGTTGCCCGTGCTTGAGACGGAGCTGGTCTGATGCAAAAACTAATTTCTCTGCGGGTAGGTCTGGCGCTTGCTGTGTCAGTGGCCTTGATCACCCCGGCGGTGGCCGAGCAGCAGCCCAAGCGGGTCGTGACGCTTGGTGGCTCGATCACCGAAATAGCTGTGGCTTTGGGGGCTGGCGATCTGTTGGTGGCGCGGGATTCAACCTCGAACTACCCGTTGCAGATCACCGCCTTGCCCGATATCGGCTATATCCGCGCTTTGTCGCCGGAAGGTGTGCTGTCGGTTGCTCCTGATCTGATCTTGGCCGAAGCCGATGCTGGCCCGCCTGCTGCGGTCGATGTGCTGACGGCCGCTGGCGTGCCCTTCCTGCGGATGCCGGGCGATCCGACGCCTGCGGGCGTGGTTGCCAAGATCAATGCAGTGGCTGCGGCCTTGGGGCTTGATGCCGAGGGCGATGCCTTGGCCGCCAAAGTGCAGGCTGAACTGACCGAGGCCAAAGTCCGCGCCGCTGCGGTGACAGATAAAAAACGCTTGCTGTTCGTGCTGTCGCTGCAAGGCGGGCTGGTTATGGCAGGGGGCGAAGGGTCTTCGGCGGAAGGCATTATTGCGCTGGCGGGCGGCATCAATGCCGCGACGGGCTTTGCTGGCTACAAGCAGATGACAGATGAGGCGATTCTCACCGCCGCCCCCGATCTGATCCTGATGATGGACCGCGAGGGCGATCTGGCGATTGGCAATCCCGATGTGATGGCGCATCCGACCCTGTCGCAAACCCCTGCGGCGCAGGCGGGCAACATCGTGCGGATGGATGGCATGATGCTTTTGGGCTTTGGCCCGCGCACCCCGGATGCCGCCAAACTGCTGTACGACGCGCTGTATCCGAAGGCGGGTTAAGATGCTGTCGCTCGCCTTGGGACGCAGCCGCAGCATGGGCGGCGAACGTGAGGCCCGCGCGGTTCTGATGCTGCGCGCGCTGATCGGGCTGCTGCTGGTGGTGTCGGCGCTGTCCTTGGGCACCGGGGCGGCGGGGTTGAACCTTGCCGATCTGTTCCATGCGGCGATCAAGGGCGAACTTTCGACCCGCGATCAGGTGATCTTGTGGAACATCCGCCTGCCGCGTCTGGCGATGGGCCTGCTGATCGGTGCCGCCTTGGCGGTGTCTGGCGCGCTGATGCAGGGGCTGTTCCGCAACCCGTTGGCTGATCCCGGTATTGTCGGGGTTGGCGCGGGTGCGGGGCTTGGGGCGGTGTTGGCGATTGTGCTGGGTGGCCTGCTGCCTGCCGGGATTGCCGTGCATTTCGGCGGCCATGTGGTGCCCGTTGCGGCGTTCTTGGGCGGCTGGGGGGCAACGCTTTTGCTGTACCGTTTGGCGACGCGGGGCGGTCATACCTCGGTTGCCAATATGCTGCTGGCGGGCATTGCTTTGGGGGCTTTGGCGGGGGCGTTCACCGGCATCCTCGTTTATCTCGCCGATGACAAACAACTGCGCGACCTGACGTTCTGGAGCATGGGGTCATTGGCAGGCGCGGGCTGGGGCAAGCTGGCAACCGCTTTGCCGTTGATTTTGCCCGTTCTGTTGTTCTCACCCCTGATGGCGCGGGGCCTGAACGCGCTGGCTTTGGGTGAGGCGCAAGCGGCGCATCTGGGCATTGAGGTGGAGCGTCTGAAACAACTGACCATTTTGGGCGTGGCCGCCGCGACGGGCGCGTCGGCCGCGGTTGCGGGCGGTATCGGCTTTATCGGCATCGTGGTGCCGCATCTTTTGCGCATTTCAACCGGACCAAATCACCGCTATCTGCTGCCCAATGCTGCCCTGCTGGGGGCAAGCTTGCTGGTCGGTGCCGATATGATTGCCCGCACCATCGTCGCCCCAGCGGAACTGCCGATTGGCATCGTGACCGCCGTGCTGGGCGCGCCGGTGTTCCTGTGGATTTTGATGCGCCGTCAGGGGCTTGTGGGGATTTAGCCGATGCTTCAGGTCGAAAATATCTGTGTCGCCCTGAACCGCCGCCCGGCGCTGCGCGGCGTCAGTTTGACCGCGCGTCCGGGCACGCTGACGGCGATTGTCGGCCCGAACGGCTCCGGCAAAACCACGCTGTTGCGCGCGATTACTGGCGAAGTCGCCTATCAGGGCAAGGTCACGCTGAACGAGCTTGATGTGGCGCGCGCGAAGCCGTGGCAACTGGCGGCGATCCGCGCGGTGATGGCGCAGGAAACTCAACTGGCGTTTCCGTTCACGGTGTTGGAGGTCATCCGGCTGGGCCTGAGTATGGGCGAAAACGCCGAGTCCCGCGATCTTCCGCAGCGGGCTTTGGTCGAAGTTGATCTGCTGCATCACGCCGCGCGGAATTACCAAGACCTCTCGGGCGGTGAGCGTCAGCGTGTGCAACTCGCGCGCGCTTTGGTGCAGGTGTGGAACCCGGTCGGCACGGGTGGTGCGCGCTGGTTGTTTCTGGATGAACCTGTGGCCAGCCTTGATCTGGGCCATCAGTTACAGGTGATGCGGCTGGCGCGGCGTTTTGCAGATGCGGGCGGTGGGGTGGTGGCGGTGATGCACGATCTGAACCTGTCCGCGATGTTTGCTGACAGGCTGGTGCTGCTGGCCGAAGGGGCCTTGGTCGCCGCAGGCACGCCAGATGCGGTGCTGACCGATGCATTGCTGTCAAACGCCTACGGCTGCCCGATTCGGACCAACGCGCTGCCCAGCCACGGCACTTGGCTGCTGCCACAGGCGGTTGCCAGCTGAACAGGGCGTTGCAGCCCTGCCGCAGTGGGCCAGTTGTCTAAAGGTAAGTAAAAGAATCAGGTTTTATATTCCTGACAAATTTGCTAGGTGTAGGGTATTGCCACGCCACCCGCCTCTGGGAAGCCGGTCTTTCAGTGCCAACCCTACTTTTGCGGAGCGCAACATGTACGAAACTCAAATCCTGACCCCTCAGTTTCTGGCATCGAAAGCCGCTGCCGAGCCCGTATCCGCAGATCGCACCCTGCGCTACGACGCGCGGGCGCTGACCGGGGGGGGCGGCACGGCGCTGATCGAGTTGGACGGGCAGATTTACAACCTGCGCATCACCAAATCGGCAAAGCTGATCCTCACCAAATAGGCGCAACGCCTGCCTTGCGCATGGCGCAATCTTGGGTTGTGGCTAAAAAGCCATGGCTTTGGTAATTTGTAACAGCGCGCGCAAATGCGCGGTATTCTATGGTATATGTAAGACATTACCTCCCTGTTGGACCTTACGCCCGGCCATACCTGGCTGGGCGACTTTTTGGGTGCCGGGTCCTTCGCTTCTGGTCTGCGGCTTTGCCCTCTTGAGAACAGGCCGCACCCCGCATAGGCTTGGCCTCTTGGATCAGGAGCACCCGATGACCTTCACCCTCGCCACTTGGAACATCAACTCGGTCCGTCTGCGCGAAGGTCTGGTGGTCAAGCTGATGGCCGAGGAATCCCCCGATGTGCTGTGCTTGCAGGAATGTAAAAGCCCGGTCGAGATGATCCCGGTGGAGCAGTTCCGCGCGCTGGGCTACCGTTATATGGTTGCGCGGGGCCAGAAGGGTTATAACGGCGTGGCGATCATATCCAAGCTGCCGCTGGAGGATGCCGGCGGGCGCGATTTCGTTGCGATGGGCCATGCAAGGCATGTGGCGGCGCGGCTGGAGAATGGCGTGGTGATCCACAACTGCTACGTCCCGGCGGGGGGCGATATTCCAGACCGGGCGCTGAACGTGAAGTTTGGCCAGAAGCTGGATTTCCTGACCGAGATGCGGGATTGGTTTCATGGTGAGAAGCCGTCGAAAGCCATTCTGGTCGGTGATCTGAACATTGCGCCGCGTGAGGATGATGTGTGGAACCACAAGGCGCTGTTGAAGATCGTCAGCCACACGCCGATTGAGGTCGAGCATTTTGGCGCGGCGATGGAGTCGGGGGCTTGGGTTGATGTGACCCGCGCCGATATTCCGACGGGTAACTTGTACAGCTGGTGGAGTTACCGCTCTCCCGATTGGGACGGGGCGGATAAGGGGCGGCGGTTGGATCATATCTGGGCCACGCCGGATATTGCCAAGGCCGCGCATGGCAGCCGGATCTTGCGCAGTGTGCGGGGGTGGGAGCAGCCTTCGGACCACGCCCCGGTGTTTGCGACGTTTGATCTGTAGGGCGATTTCCGCGCGGAAATCGGCAACGGAATTCGCGCGAATTCCGGTTCTGTGGCAAGGTGTTTGAGACTGGCGAAAGTCTTCCCCGCTGGGAGAGACTTGTGTTTGTCGAAATTTTGACCACAATATGTTGTGGTAGGCGTCGTTTTAGCCACAGTCGGTTATTAGCCACAGTCGGTTAGCGACCGCGCGCCCACTCTTTGCCCGATTTTCGGCGCACTGCGAGTGATACGGTGGCGTAGATGGTAAAACCCACGGGATCGCGCAGGGCCAGTGCCAGAAGGCGGGCTTTGCTGAGCGGGGCTTTGGCTTCGCGCGCCAGAAGGCCGGGGTAAAGCCGGTTAATCTCGGCCACGCCTGCATCCTGGCGTCTGCGTACTTTCGTTAGTGCGGCAAAGCCCTCGATCATTGGCCATTGATATGTCGCAGCGACTTGCACCCTCTCATCCGGCTTGAACTGCAACCGCACGAAGGTGTCGTCCGAGATGATCGCGGGGAAATCCCCCCAGCGCGCGCGACCAGCGGCATTGGTGGCGAACAGGCCATAGCCAGGCGCTGGGCTTTGCGCGAAGGGCAGGCGCTGCCAGAACCTTGCATAGACACGAGTGACAGCGTTTTTGGCGCAAGGGATGCGGGCGGTTCCGGTGGCGTAGAGCGGGGCATTGCCATCAAGCGCTGTGATCAGTTCGGCCATCAGATTGGGCGAGACAATCACATCTGCATCCAGATAGGCCCGCAGTGCCGCCTTGGCGATCTGATCGCCCGCGTTCAGCGCATTGGGTTTGCCGCCCTGCGGCAAGTCCAGCACCGTCAGCGCCCAACCCGCCGCTTGCGCCTGTGCGGTATAGCTCTGCGCCACCGCTGCGGTGGCATCGCGGCAGCCGTTGGCAACCACGATACATTCTGCATTGATCGGACTGGACGCAAACAGCGCGGTCAAACAAGCGCCGATATACCCCGCCTCGTTGCTGGCCGGAATGATCACGCTTAGCCGAGGGATCAGCACGTGATGCAGCCCTTCGCCAAAGCATCCCAGCGTGGGTTACTATCGCCCAAATGCCGCAGCGCGCCCCAGCTTCCCCATTTTCCGGGCCGATACACATCGACAAATGCGTTGAACGGCTGATCGCTGATCAACTGCCACCCCGCCAGCAATTCGGCATAAAGCCCGCCCATTTCTGGCGTGAAATTGAAATGGGTGAAGAACGCCGTCAACTCCTCATCATCCACCGCCGAGCCATAGCCCACCACATGACTGCCGCCTTCATACATCATCAGTTTCAGTCCCCGGTCAGCGGCGATGGCGGCGTGATAGGGCAGGGTTTCGGCCAGCACTTGCGTCAGACTGTTGGCCGGATTGCCTGTGACAGAGCCATCGCGGAGTTCTTGGCCCGCCAGTTTGTCGGCCAGATCATAGCGGTGTTGGGCGAAGAAGGCGTCGGCATCGGTGCCGTTCAATCCGGCATCGGTCGCTGCTTTGCGCGCCGCGTCTGCCGATTGCCTCAGCCAATCCTTCACACTGGTGAATTTCTGATCCCCACCCAACTCCGCGCTGAAATAGCCCGTCACCGCATAGGCGTCAAAGCTGGCGACGGGCGGCGGCAGGCCTTCAGCCACCACCAAAGGCGCGTCGAGAATTTGCTCCTCTAGTCCCAGCCAGCCGGTTTGCACCGCGACGATCCGTGTCAGGCGGGTGGGGGCGTCCTTGAACACATCCGACCAAATCGCCATCACCTGTGCCGCCCGCAGGCCATAGAATTGCACCCAAGTCTTGTCCTGCCCCCAGCGCGCGATGCCCTGTTCTTCGGCCCAGCGGGCTTGGGCGAATTGCCAGTTCCAGACTTCGTTGGAGTATTCGACCTGAGCTTTAAGGCTCGGGTCTAGCTGGTCATGGGTAATCTGGGCATAGGTGCGGATCAGATCATCGGAGGCCAGATGCGGCAGGGTGAACCACGGATCGGCCTTCAATTCATTCGCCAGAGCCACCATCACCTCAATCGGCACACCGTTGCGGGCGTAGGAGTAATCTGCGGGTTTCGGGCGATCTTTGGGGTCGGCGAGGGTGGAATCGTTGGTCATCATCCAATCCATGAAGCGGATGCCGCGGGCACCCCGGATGCGGGCCAGCCAATCGGGGTTGAAGATTGCGCCATCTGCCAAAGCCTGCGCGCGGGAGGCGCGGACGACGGTGATATCATGGATCGGATCTGTGGCGTCCAAGGCCAGCAGGGTGACGGCGACGAGGCCTGCGCCGGGGGTGTAGTCGAACAGGATTTTGCCGGGGGTTTCTTCAACCACCTGCGCGCGGCCTTCGACTTTCAGGGTGCCTTTGCCTTGGTAGGTCAACTGGTAGCGGCCCGCGACGCCTGCGGCATCCTCGGGCAGATCGGTCAGGATCAGGGTGGAGATTTTCGCCAGTTCGGGCGGGATTTTTGTGGGCCAGCCGTTTGGCCCCAAGGCCCCGGCTTTTGCCAGATCAGCCTCGGCCCAGCCGCCAAACTGGTCGGGTAGATGGCCGATCCAAGGCCGGGCGGTTTTCATCAGGTTGAGGAACGGTTGCTGGACGGACCAATCGTTGACGCCTGCGAGGCCGAGGGCAAGGTGGGTGTTGGTGATGGGCTTAAAAGCGGGGAAGGGCGGGTCTTGGGCGTCCGGGATGGCCGTGGGGGTGGGTTGTGGCGTGGGTGCGGGGGTGATTTGGGCGGCGATTTTGCCGGGAATATAGGCTTCCAACGCCTCCCACGCGATGCGCTGAAATACCTCGGCCTGCTCTTGGGTGATCACCGCATCGCGCGACGTCCAGGCGCGGGTGACTTTGGCGGGGATGCCTTCCGGGCTTTTTCCGACAATCGCTGCCGCCTGCACCATGGCGACAAAATACAAACCCTTGCCGTTGGGGTGGATGTCATCGACGAACATCTCTTTGATATCGCTGACCCCCGGCACATGGCCCGCCTTGATCTCATCCGCCAGATGCCCCATCGCTTGGCCCACGGGAAGCAGCTTGACCTCATGCCCTGCCTTGGCCGAGGCATCTGCGACGACACCTTCCCACAGCGGCAAATCGAGTGCTAGGCGTTCACGCCACGGGATGCCTGCGTCGGGGTCGTCTTTGGTGATATTGCCGGGGCCCGAGTTCAGGCTGGGCCAGGTTTCATAGACGTAAAGCCGGGTGTGCGGGTTGGATTCTAGGGCGAGGGCTGAGAATTTCGCCACATAGCCCGCCGTGTCGTTGTATTGGATTTGGCCCGCCAAAGGCTGGGCTTCGGTCATGATCAGCACATCGGTCGCTTTGGCTTTCAGGCGGGCTTTGGCATCGACGCCTTCGGCATTGGCGGAATTGTCCCAGTTGTAGGCGAGCGAGGAGCCATTGATGATCTGGGCCTGCACCACCGAGGGCTGGCCCATCTCGCGTAAGGTGGCGTCAAGCACGGTGGGCAGGGTGGGGCCGACCAGTGAATGGCCGATGAACAGCACATCGGTCAGCAACGAGAGCAGGGACATCGGGTGCCTCTTTGAAACGGTTTGCGGTAACGATAGCCGGAATGTCGCCGCCTTGCCACGACCCCTACGTCGCAGTTTGGGCGAAATTCAGGCGTGGGGCCACGCGGCCCCTGTTTCTTGGGCTGTGATCTGGTATTCAGCCGCCAAACGGTGACAGCGCGAGGGATTGGCATGACGCATCTTTGGGTCCGGGCAGAGCAGCGCCCGAATGAGGAGCGCGTTGGGCTGACGCCGGAGGGGGCGGCGGCGCTGATCCGCGCGGGCATCCGGGTGACGGTCGAGGAAAGCTCGGTTCGTGCGATTGGGATTGAGGGCTATCGGGCGGCGGGCTGTGAGATTGCGGCGGAGAATCTTTGGCCGCAGGCGCCTGCTGATGCGATTATCTTTGGGCTGAAAGAGTTGCCCGAGGATGGTACGCCGCTGACCCATCGTCACATCATGTTCGGCCATGCCTATAAGGGCCAGCCTGCGGGGCTGGTGCTTTTGAAGCGCTTCAAGGCGGGTGGCGGCACTTTGTATGACCTGGAATATCTGGTGGGGGCAGATGGTCGCCGGGTGGCGGCGTTTGGTTATTGGGCGGGCTATGCGGGGGCGGCTGTCAGCTTGAAATGCTGGGCGGCGCAGCAGCGCGGCGGCATTGCCGGACCTGTGGCGAAATATCCCGGCAAGGCGGCGTTGTTGGCGGATTTGGAGGCGGAACTGGCGGATTTCAAGCTGCCGAAGGCCATCGTGATCGGGGCTTTGGGCCGGGTTGGCACCGGGGCGTCTGACCTGTGTGCGGCGCTGGATATTGCTGTGACGCAGTGGGATCAGGCGGAGACTGCCAGTGGTGGGCCGTTCCCGCAAATCTTGCAGCATCAGATTTTCCTGAACTGTATCCTTGCCCGCCCCGGTTGCCCGGTGTTCGTGCCCGCCTCGGCCAAGCAGGATACCACGCGCAAACTGACGGTGATTGGTGACATTGCCTGCGATCCGACATCAGATTTCTCACCGATCAAGGTGTATGATCGGGTGACGGAATGGGACGCGCCGGCGTTGCGGGTGGCGGAAAACCCGGTGCTGGATGTCACCGCGATTGACAACCTGCCGTCACTGTTGCCGGTGGAAAGCAGCGAAGATTATGCGGCTCAGTTGTTGGCTTCTTTGGCGACATTGGGTGATCTGAATTCTGGGGTTTGGGGCCGTGCGGCGGCGGAATATGCCCGCCATACTGCCAGCCTGTAAGGGAGAGAAACTATGACGATTCATTGGTGCGGCACGGGTTTGTCCTCGGCTCCGGGGTTGCGGCGGTTGATTGAGAATGGCCATCAGGTGGTGGTGTGGAACCGCACGGTTGAGAAGGCGCAGGAAGCGGTGGGCGATCTGGGCGCGGATATTCGCGCCTATTCGTTGGAGGCTTTGGCGGGTGCTTTACAGCCGGGTGACATCGCGATTTCGATGCTGCCTGCGGATCAGCATGTGGCGATTGCGCAGACATGTCTGGACAAGGGCGCGCATTTTGTGTCGTCGTCTTATATCGCGCCGGAGATGAAGGCTTTGGACGCAGCCTTTCGCGATGCCGGGCTGGTGTCGGTGAACGAGGTCGGTCTGGACCCCGGCATTGACCATCTGATGGCGCATGATCTGGTGGCGCGGTATCGCGCATCCAAAGCCTATCACGTTGATAACGTGCTGTCTTTCACCAGCTATTGCGGCGGTGTGCCGAAAATTCCGAACCCGTTCCGCTACAAGTTTTCCTGGGCTCCGCTGGGGGTGTTGAAGGCGTTGCGTTCACCTTCACGCAGTTTGCGGAATTTTTCGGAACTACGGGTCAATCGGCCTTGGGATGCTATCACCAAATATGACGCACCGCTGCCGCAGCCGGAAAGCTTTGAGGTTTATCCCAACCGCGATTCCTATCCGTTCATGCAGGATTACCGCTTTGATCCCGATTGGAAGGTCAAGGATTTTGTGCGTGGCACCATCCGGTTGAACGGTTGGCAAGACGCATGGACCCCGGTGTTCCGCGAGATTGAGACGTTGGAAGGCCCAAGCGGTGATGCGCGGTTGGCGGAAATGGCGGCGCAGTTTGTCGCCGAGAATTCCTATGCGCCGGGTGAGCCGGATCGGGTGATCTTGTTCGTGTCGCTGAAGGCAGAGCGCGATGGCCGCCCGGTGTTCCACGAGACTTGGGCGATGGATGCCTGGGGCGATGCGCGCGGATCAGCGATGGCGCGGCTGGTGTCGACTCCGGTGTCTTTCGCGGTGGAATCGGTGATGAAGCGCGAGATTGCGGTGGGGGTGCATGGTGCGCCGCATGACCCGAAGCTGCTGGAAAGCTGGCTGGGTCAGGTGCGCGGGCTGGCGCAGTATATGGAGCGGGTGCAGCACTGACCTGAACGGGGGTGCCGCCTTGGCCCCCATCGAGGGGGCACGCGGCGGCTTTGGTGCTAGGTTGAAAGGCCGGGTGTGATGCCCGGTCTTGGCTTTTGGGTCGGCGGTTGAACGCTCCGCGGGGAGTATTTCAGAAAGAGCAATCGCTGCGGCGGGTGACATAGTGGCACGGCGGCGCTATGCTGTGTGCCAATGATCCGCGCTGAAGCGGGCTGGCAGGTTACAGGAATACGATGACACGCACCCCCGGCAGGGCAAGCCTTGGCAATCGGCTGGCGATGTGGCGCGCTTTGCGGGCAGCGGCTGCGACCGGGTTTGTCTCGCAGCCAGAGCCGCGCTCGGTGGGTTTGTATGCGCGCGGGCGGCAGTTGGTGGCGGGCAATTTCCAGTTTGCCGGGCAGTTGGTGGAAGCGCCGGGGGCGTCGATCTGGGATGTCGCTTTGGACGATCCGGGCGCGGATGCCGAGGTGCAGGGGTTTTTGTGGCTGGATGATTTGGGCGCGCTGGGGAATTTTGCGGCACGGACCCGTGCGCAGGACTGGACTTGGGGTTGGATCGCGCGGTTTGGTCGGGGCCAAGGGCCGGGGTGGACGCCAGATCTGACGGGGCGGCGGCTGATCCGCTGGATCAATCATGCGCTGCTGTTGTTGCAGGGTGGCGGTGGCGCGCAGTCGGAGGCGTATTACCGCAGTCTGTCAGCGCAGGTGGTGTTCTTGTCGCGGCGCTGGGCCTATGCGGCACCGGGGCTGCCGCGGTTTGAGGCACTGACCGGGCTGATTTATGCAGGGCTTGCGCTGACCGGGATGGAGGCGCGGGTGCGGCCTGCGGTGGCGGCTTTGGCGGTGGAATGTGGGCGTGAGATTGACGCGATGGGCGGGATTCCGACGCGGAACCCCGAGGAATTGCTGGAGGTGTTCACGCTGCTGACTTGGGCCGAGCAGGCGTTGTCAGAGGCGGGGCATGTGACGCCGCCTGCGCTGATTGCGGCGTTGGAGCGGATTGCGCCTTCGTTGCGGGCGCTGCGGCATGCCGATGGTGGGCTGGCGCGGTTTCATGGTGGCGGGCGGGGGCTGGAGGGGCGGTTGGATCTGGCGCTGGCGGCGACCGGGGTGAAGCCGGGGTCGGGTGTGGGGCTGGGGTTGGCGATGGGGTTTGCGCGGCTGGCGGAAGCCCGCACCACGGTGATTGTGGATGCGGCGCGGCCGCCGGGGGGGGCTGCGGGGATGTGGGCGCATGCCTCAACGGCGGCGTTTGAGCTGACTTCGGGGCGGCATCCGGTGATTGTGAATTGCGGATCAGGTGCGCCGTTTGGGACGGAGTGGCGGCAGGCGGGGCGGGCTACGGCGTCGCATGCGACTTTGGCGGTGGAGGGGTATTCATCCAGCCGCTTGAAGCCGGGGCCACGGCTCGCGTTTGGGCAGGATGCTTTGGTGGACCGCGCGCAGGTCACGTCGTTGCGGCAGGGGCAACAGGCGGATGGGCTGCATTTGTATATGGCACATTCGGGGTGGTCGGCGACGCATGGGTTGACGCATTCGCGGGAGTTATTGCTGACGACGAATGGGCGTAAACTGTCGGGGCTGGATGCGCTGACCGCGCGGACGCAGGCAGAGCGGGCGCGGTTTGAGCGGTTGATGAATGAGGCGCAGTTGCAGGGCGCTGCGTTCAGCGTGCGATTCCATTTGCACCCGGATGTCGATGCGGCGCTGGATATGGGTGGGTCTGCGATATCGCTTGCCTTGAAAAGCGGCGAAATCTGGGTGTTCCGGCATGATGGGTTTGCTGCTTTGACGCTGGAGCCTTCGGTTTTTCTGGAAAAAGGCCGCTTGAAGCCGCGCCCGACGCGGCAGATCGTGCTTTCGGCGCGTGCTGTAGAGTTGGAGACGCGGATCGGCTGGACCTTGGCGAAAGCACAGGATACTCCGCTGGCCATCCGGGATCTGGACCGCGACGAGATGCCGGTGCCGATCTGACCTATTAGGGGCTGACATGACCAATCTTGTTCCCATTGGCCGCGCGCTGATTTCTGTCTCCGACAAATCCGGGTTGCTGGACCTTGCAAGGGCACTGGCCGCGCAGGGGGTGGAGTTGATTTCCACGGGCGGCACGAGCGGCATGTTGCGCACCGCAGGGTTGAAAGTGCGCGATGTGTCTGATGTGACGGGCTTTCCCGAGATGATGGATGGCCGCGTCAAAACCCTGCACCCCAATGTGCATGGGGCATTGTTGGCGTTGCGCGATGATGACGAGCATCTGCTGGCGATGGCGGCGCATGGGATCGAGCCGATTGATCTGCTGATCGTCAATCTTTATCCGTTTGAGAAAACCGTCGCCAAAGGTGCCGACCATGACACCTGCATCGAGAATATCGACATCGGCGGGCCTGCAATGATTCGGGCGGCTGCGAAGAACCACCGCTTTGTGACTGTTGTGACCGATCCTGCGGATTATGCGGGCCTGATTGACCAGACGCGCGCGCATGACGGGGCGACGACTTTGGCGTTTCGGCAGAAGCTGGCTTTGGCGGCTTATTCTCGCACCGCTGCATATGATACCGCTGTGTCGGGCTGGCTGTCGGGGCAGTTGGGGCAGTCGTTTACACGCTCGAAGTCTTTCGGTGGCGTGCTGGCGCAGGGCCTGCGCTATGGCGAGAACCCGCATCAGGCGGCGGCGTTCTACACCGATGGATCGAAGCGCGAAGGCGTGGCCACGGCCAAGCAATGGCAGGGCAAGGAGTTGTCCTACAACAACATCAACGACACCGATGCGGCGTTTGAATTGGTGGCAGAGTTTGCGGGGGCAGGTCCGGCTTGCGCGATCATCAAGCATGCCAATCCTTGTGGGGTGGGCAAGGCTGGCACGCTGAAAGAGGCGTATTTGCGGGCCTATGCCTGCGATCAGACTTCGGCGTTTGGCGGCATTGTGGCACTGAACCAGCCTTTGGATGCGGAAACCGCTGAGGAGATCGTGAAGATTTTCACCGAAGTGGTGATTGCGCCGGGGGCCAGCGATGAGGCCAAGGCGATCTTTGCAACCAAGAAAAACTTGCGGCTGTTGACGACTAAGGGCCTGCCGGACCCTGCCGAGAAATCTTTGGCGTTCAAGCAGGTTGCTGGCGGGTTTCTGGTGCAGGACCGCGACACCGACTCCGTTACTGTCGCCAATTTGAAAGTGGTGACAAAGCGCGCACCGAGCGAAGCCGAACTTGCCGATCTGATGTTTGCGTGGAAAGTTGCCAAGCATGTGAAATCAAACGCCATCGTTTATGTGAAGGATGGCGCGACGGTGGGTGTGGGGGCAGGGCAGATGAGCCGGATTGATTCGACTCGTATCGCGGCGCGCAAAGCGGATGATATGGCCGACGTTTTGAGCCTAAGCCAAAGCCCCACGGTGGGGTCGGTTGTGGCGTCGGATGCGTTCTTCCCGTTCGCCGACGGACTGTTGGCTGCGGCGGAGGCAGGCGCTACGGCGATCATCCAACCCGGCGGCTCGATGCGCGATGATGAGGTAATTGCGGCGGCGGATGCGGCGGGCCTTGCCATGGTGTTCACCGATCAGCGGCATTTCCGGCACTAGGATGCGCGCGCTTTCCATCACCGCGATCATCGTCTTTCTGCTGGATCAGCTGAGCAAACTCGGCGTCATTCGCCTGCTTTCCATCAGGGAGCGCGGGGAAATCGAGGTGCTTGATCCGCTGTTGAACTTCCGCTGGGCCGAGAATCGCGGTGTCAACTTTGGCCTGTTCGCCAACAGCGCCGATCTGATGCGCTGGGTGCTGATCGCTGTGGCTGTGGCGATCTCGGCTTGGGTGCTGGTCTGGTTGCGGCGCGAGCGCCCCGGCAACTGGGCAATGATCTCGGGCGGGCTGCTGATCGGTGGCGCTTTGGGCAATGTGGTCGACCGCATCGCTTACGGCTATGTCGCGGATTTTCTGACGATGTCGTGCTGCGGGTATGAAAACCCTTATTCGTTCAACATCGCTGACATCGCAATCTTCGCAGGTGCCTTGGGTTTGGTGGTGTTTGGTGGCAAATCTGCCAAGCCAACCCGCGCCAAGCGGCGAAAGACCCCGTGACGCGGGCGGGATCATAGGCTAAGACGGCGATGGTAGAGCTTGGTGGAGGCAGCAATATGCGATCAGCAAAGGTGGTTCTCGCGTTCGCGGGCGCAGCGTTGTTGGCGCTTGCGGCCTGCAGCGAAAAGGCGCCCGATCTGATGAATCTGCGCTCGGACAGCAACGGCCCGGATGAATTCGCAATTCTGCCGCCGAAAGCTTTGGAACTGCCGGTCTCGCTTGCCGATCTGCCCGCCCCCACGCCGGGCGGTGCCAATCTGACCGATCCGAACCCGCAAGGCGACGCCATCACCGCTTTGGGCGGCAAACCCGCGGCCACCAGCGGCGTCAGCGATGCGGGGCTCTACAATTACGCCACCCGGCAGGGCGTTACCCCCGGTATCCGGGCGACTTTGGCGGCTGAAGATCTGGAATTCCGCAAGAAAAACAATGGCCGCCCGTTGGAGCGCCTGTTCAACCTGAATGTCTATTACAAGGCCTATGCCAAACAGTCGCTGGACCAGCACGCCGAATTGGCACGTTGGCGAGCAGCCGGTGCGCGCACCCCCTCGGCCCCACCGCGCAACAAGGGCGAGTGATCACAACCCCGTTGCCCCGGCTTTCGCAGGGCGGGCATTGCGGTTAGCGTATGTCCTGTAATCCACGGAGGACCGCGATGCTTCGCCCCCTTGGCCGCGCTATGCTCGGCCTTTTCGCCCTGTCGCTGCCCAACTTGCCTTTCGCCGCAAGCGCCGACACGGTCAGCAGTTTCACCCTCGACAACGGCCTGCAGGTGGTGGTGATCGAAGATCACCGCGCCCCTGTTGTCACCCAGATGGTCTGGTATAAAATCGGCCGCGCTGATGAGGTCGCAGGCCATTCCGGCATCGCGCATTTCTTTGAACATCTGATGTTCAAGAGCACCGCCAAAGTGCCGACGGGCGAGTTTTCCGCCACGGTCGAAAAGCAGGGTGGCGATGACAACGCCTTCACCACGCAGGATTATACCGCGTTTTTCCAAAGGGTTGCCGCAGATCGGCTTGATCTGATGATGCAGATGGAATCCGACCGCATGGTCAATCTGAACATGTCGGAAGAAGATGTGACGACCGAGCGTCAGGTGATCTTGGAAGAACGCGGCCAGCGCACCGACAGCGATCCCGGCAGCTTGCTGCAAGAGCAGATGTCGGCGGCGCAATACCTCAACCACCCTTACGGCATCCCGGTGATCGGCTGGCGCGCAGAAATCGCGGGCCTGACCCGGGATGATGCGATCAACTTTTATCGCGCGTATTACGCCCCCAACAACGCCATCCTGATCGTGGCGGGTGATGTAAAGCCGGACGCTGTGCTGGCTTTGGCCAAGAAATACTACGGCCCGCTGCCGCCTTCGGACAAAATCAAGCCGCGCCACCGCCCTGAAGAGCCGCCGCAACTCGCCGAACGTCGCATGGTGCTGGCGGATGAGCGGGTGGCGCAACCCTATGTCGCGCGCAGCTATCTCGCCCCCGAGCGCAACCCCGGCGATCAGAAACAAGCCGCTGCTTTGGCCGTGCTGGCCGATCTTCTCGGCGGCTCTGGCACCACTTCGGTGCTGACCAAAGCCTTGCAGTTTGACAGCCAAACCGCGGTTTATTCCTCGGCCTATTACGATGGTGTTTCGGTTGATCCGCAAACCTTCGGCCTTGTTGTGGTGCCTGCCGAGGGCGTCAGTTTGGCGGATGCCGAGGCTGCGATGGACAAGGTGATCGCGAAATTCATGAAAGATGGCGTCAACCCCGATGATTTCGCCCGCATCAAAACCCAAATCCGTGCGGGCCAGATCTATGCCCGCGACGATGCAGGTGGATTGGCCCGCAGCTATGGCGAAGCCCTCGCCGTTGGGCTTTCGGTCAAGGATGTGCAGGATTGGCCCGATGTGTTGCAAGCCGTGACACCCGAAGATGTGATGGCCGCAGCCAAGCTGGTCTTCAACCGCGATCAGGCCGTGACCGGCTGGTTGACCACCAAGGAGGCCGCACAATGAATATCCCTATGCTCTGGCGCGCTGCCGCCGTGCTGCTGGCCTTGGCCTCGCCCCTGCACGCCGAGGTGAATATCCAGCCCGTCACCTCTCCGGGTGGCATCAAGGCATGGCTGGTCGAAGACCATGGTATCCCCTTCACCGCGCTGGAAATTCGCTTCAAGGGTGGCACCTCGCTGGATGCGCCGGGCAAGCGTGGCGCGGTCAACCTGATGACGGCGCTGATCGAAGAAGGTGCGGGCGATCTTGACAGCCAAGGCTTTGCAGCCGCCCGCGATGGCCTTGCCGCCAGCTTCCATTTCAGCAGCGATCAGGATGGCGTTTCGGTCTCCAGCCATTTCCTGACCGAGAACCGGGATCAGGCCTCGGCCCTGCTGCATGATGCCTTGACCAAGCCGCGCTTTGACCAAGATGCGGTGGACCGGGTGCGTGAACAGGTACTGTCTGGCCTGCGCTCGGACGCCAAAGACCCCGGCGCGATTGCTGGAAATCTCGGACGCGCCCGCAGTTTTGGTGACCATCCCTATGGCTCGGACGGTTCCGGCGCGATTGAAAGCGTCACCGCGCTGAGCCGCGACGACATCCTGCAAGCCTTCAAAGACGCTATCGCGCGTGACCGCATCACCGTCGCCGCTGCAGGGGACATTTCTGCCACCGATCTGGGCGTGCTATTGGATAAACTGCTGGCCGATCTGCCCGCCACAGGTGCGCCACAACCCGGACCCGCGACGTTGCAGCTTAAGGGCGGCATCACCGTGCAAGATTTCCCCGGTCCGCAGTCGATGGTGATCTTTGGTCAAGGTGGCATGAAGTTCTCGGACCCCGACTATTTCGCCGCCAGCCTGCTGAACGAAATCCTCGGCGGCGGTCGATTTTCAGCCCGCCTGATGACCGAAGTGCGCGAAAAACGTGGCCTCACCTATGGCGTCAGCACCAGCTTGGCCGCCTATGACCATGCCGAAGTGCTGGTGGGCCAGTTTCAGGCCAGCAATGAAAAGGTGGCCGAGGCGATCAAGGTGATCCGGGCTGAATGGGCAAAGGTGGCCAAGGATGGCGTCACGGCGGATGAGCTTGCCAACGCCAAAACCTATATGACCGGGGCCTATCCGCTGCGGTTCGACGGCAACGACACGATTGCGTCGATCTTGGTGGGGATGCAGGATCTCGGCCTGCCGCCCGACTATCCGAAAACCCGCAACGCGCGCGTTGAAGCGGTCACGCTGGCGGACGTCAAGCGTGTCGCCGCCCGCCTGATCAAACCCGAGGATCTGCATTTCATCGTGGTGGGCCAACCGACAGGCGTTCAGAACGAATAGCGAATCTGTGGAGGTTTTCCGCACAGCCTGCTAGAACTGGGGGCATGACGCTGCGTGCCCCCAACATACGCCCCATCATTCGCGCTTTGGATGAAGCCGCCATCAACCGCATCGCGGCGGGCGAAGTGGTGGAACGCCCGGCCTCTGCCGTGAAAGAACTGGTCGAAAACGCTTTAGACGCAGGTGCTAAGCGCATAGCGGTCGAATATTCCGCAGGCGGCAAAATGTTGATCCGGGTCAGCGACGACGGCTGCGGCATGACGCCGGAAGACCTCCCCCTCGCCATCGCCCGCCATGCCACCTCGAAAATCGACGGATCAGACTTGCTGAACATCCGCTCTTTCGGCTTCCGGGGCGAGGCGCTGGCTAGCCTGGGCTCCGTCGGGCGACTCACCCTGACCTCGCGCGCCGAGGGCTTTGAGGGCGCAAGCCTTACCGTCGCAGGCGGTCGCCAAGCCGAAATCCGTCCCGCCGCAGCCTCCCGTGGCACCAGCGTTGAACTGCGCGACCTGTTCTACGCCACCCCGGCCCGCCTGAAATTCCTGCGCACCGACCGCAGCGAAGCCCAAGCCATCGCCGAGGTGATCAAACGCCTTGCGATGGCAGAGCCGCAGGTTGGCTTCACCCTGACGGAAATCACCGAAGGCAATGGCCCTCGCACCATCTTCCGCGCCGACCCCCAATCGGGGGATTTCTTCGACGCACTGCACAGCCGCCTTGCCGATGTTTTGGGGCGCGATTTCATCGACAATGCCCTGAAAATCGACGTCGAGCGTGACGGTCTGCGCCTGACCGGATACGCAGCCCTGCCGACCTATTCGCGCGGCTCGTCGGTGCAGCAATTCGTCTGCGTCAATGGTCGCCCGGTGCTTGACCGCGTTTTGCTGGGCGCTCTCCGCGTCGCTTATTACGACTTCCTCAGCCGGGATCGCCATCCCGCAGCCGTCCTCAACCTGATCTGCGACCCCGAGCGGGTGGATGTGAACGTCCACCCCACCAAATCCGAGGTGCGTTTTCGCGAGCCCGAAGCCGCCCGCAGCCTGATCATCACCGGGTTGCGCACGGCTTTAAGCGGGGCAGGCCACCGCGCCAGCACGACGGTGGCCGATGCCACTTTGGCCGCGATGCGCCCCGAGGCAGTGGCCCAAACCAGCCTGAATTATCCGCGCATCTACCAAATGGACCGCCCCAGCCCCGCTAGCCTGGGCCGCGCCTACGCCTATCAAGCGCCAGAGCCGCAAAAACTTGAGGCTTCGGGTTTCGCCGAAACGCCCTCCGCGCGCTTTGAGCCCGTCCTGCAAGACCCCATCAACGCGCCGCTTGGTGCCGCGCGTGCGCAGGTGCATGAGAACTACATCATCGCCCAAACCGCCACCGGCATGGTGATCGTCGATCAACACGCGGCGCATGAGCGGCTGGTTTACGAGCGGCTGAAACGTCAGATGGCGGAAACCGGCATCAAGGCCCAAGCCCTGCTGATCCCCGAAATCGTAGAGCTTTCCCCCTCCGACGCCACCCGTTTGCTCGACATAGCCCAAGACCTCGCTGCCCTCGGCCTTACCGTTGAGCCCTTCGGCGGCTCGGCCATCGCCGTGCGTGAAACCCCGGCTATTCTGGGCAATGTCTCGGCGGCGGCCTTGCTGCGCGATGTGCTGGACGAACTCAGCGACCTTGGCCAAAGCCAATCGGTGCAAACCAAAATGGAGGCGATCCTGTCCCGCATGGCCTGCCACGGCTCGATCCGCTCGGGCCGCCAAATGCGCGCCGAGGAGATGAACGCCCTGCTGCGCGAGATGGAGGCGACCCCGCATTCCGGCCAGTGCAACCATGGCAGGCCAACCTATGTGGAGTTAAAACTCCATGATATCGAAAGGCTTTTCGGGCGCAGATGATCACGCTTTTTGGCCAAACCTATGCGTGGAACGCGCCCGAGGTTCTGCTGATTGGCGGGGCTGTTCTGACGCTTGCGCTGCTTCTCATCCTGATCCTGCGTGCCGCTGGCCGTTCTGCCACGATGGCCGCACCTTTAATGCGTGAAATGGGTTGGTTGGGCAGCCGGGTGCAGGCTTTGGGCGAGGGGCAGGAACGGCTTGCGGGGGGCTTGCATCATGTCAGCGAAACCCAAACCAACGCCCAAACCGCCATGCTGCAACTGATGGAAAAGCGTCTGGCCGAAGTGCAGCGCGCGATGGGCGAAAGCCTGCACGGCACCGCGACCCGCACCGCGCACAGCCTGGGCGAGTTGCAGCAACGCCTGCTGACCATCGACAAAGCCCAAGCCAATATCGAGAAACTGTCGGGCAATGTGCTGAACCTGCAAGACATTCTTGCGAACAAGCAAGCGCGCGGGGCGTTTGGCGAAATCCAGTTGAATGACATCGTGCAAAAGGCGCTGCCCTCGGACGCTTATACGATGCAGGCGACCCTTAGTAACGGCAAGCGCGCCGATTGTCTGATCCACCTGCCCAACCCACCCGGCCCGATCGTGATCGACGCCAAGTTTCCGCTAGAGGCGTATGAGGCTTTGCGCCGCGCCGACAATCCGCGTGCTGTGACCGAAGCCCAAGCGCAACTGCGCGCGGCGGTGCGGGTGCATATCAAGGCGATTTCCGAGAAATACATCCTCGACGGCGAAACCGCTGATGGGGCGCTGATGTTCCTCCCCTCGGAAGCCGTGTACGCCGAGTTGCACGCCAACTTCCCCGAAGTGGTGCGCGATGGCTTTACGGCTCGGGTCTGGATCGTCTCGCCCACCACCTGCATGGCGACGCTGAACACCATGCGGGCGGTGCTGAAAGATGCGCGGATGCGCGAACAGGCGGGGGCGATCCGCATGACTTTGCGGCAGTTGCACCGCGATGTGGAACTGGTGGTAGAGCGGGTTGAGAAATTATCGACGCATTTCAACCAGGCCCGTGCCGATCTGGATGGCATCTCAACCGCAGCCGAGCGCGCAGGCAAACGTGCGGCGCGGTTGGATAATTTCGATTTTGAGGAACTTGCCCCGGTCGACGTGAAAGCGAGCGATCCGACGCCGCTTTCAGGGCCGCAGGCCGCAGAATAACCCTAGCAGAGTATCCGCCTATGATCCGCCACCTGACCCCCGCCGATTACAAAACCATGCCTTGGGCCAATGGCAAAGGCGTGACGGTGGAGATGCTGCGCGTTGAAGAAGGCGGCTTGCTGTGGCGGCTTTCGCGGGCTTCGGTGGTGGAGAATGGCGATTTTTCACTTTTTCCGGGGATCGAGCGCAACCTGACTGTGATCACCGGGCCGGGTTTTGATCTGGTGGGCGGCGGGCTGCATCTTGTCGCCAAGCCGTTGGTTCCGGTGGCCTTTGCGGGGGATATTCCGATCCGTGCCGAAAGCGTCAGCGCGGCATCGGATGATTTCAACGTGATGACCGCGCGGCATTTGGCGCGGCCCGAAGTGGCGGTTATCACTGGGGCTGCGCAGCTTGCTGGTGGCAATATGCTGGCGGTTTTCGCTTTGAGTGAAGCTACTGCGAACGGGATGGCGATGGCACGCTACGATCTGATCCTTACAGATCAACCTTGCGCCTTAGGCGGGCAAGTCATCGCGGTCAGGTTGTATCGGTAGGCTGCGTTACGCACGCACCAAACGCTGCATCAAATCCGAAACAACGGCTGTAACAGGCGTGGGATCAAGGCGCTGAACCGCAAGGGCGCGTCGGTGGCTGCCAGACAAATGCAAGCCTCGCCCGCCTCGGCTACGGGCGTGTGCTGCAAATCTTCATTGGCAACCTCAACGTCGCCCGGCCCGAAGCGGTCAGCGGCATCGCGGAAGGCACCGCGCAGAACCAGCGTCAGCTCGGTGCCGCGATGACCGTGATCGGGTACGGCTTGTCCCGCCGGGATATACAAAAGCCGCGCGGTTGCACCTTTGGCAGTGGGCAAAATCGCTTGCCGCACCCCCATCCCCAAGCTGCGCCATTTCACTTCTGCCAGACCACCGCCGATATAATCCAGCAAAGGTGCCGGAAAATCACCACGTTTTGCCAACGGTTTGGCTGTATCTGGCACGCTCAGTCGCGCCAGCAGCGATTCTAAAGCGCCATCCGCCATAGCCACCGCATCGCCTTCCAACACTGCGCCTTCCAACACCGTACCTTCCAAAACGGCGCCGCCCACAGCCTCAAACGCGGCCAGCTGCGCGCGGCAGCTGTCGCACATCGACACATGGGTTGCGACCACAAGGCTGAACGCCTCGGGCAGGTTTCCCGCCGCGTAGGCCATCAGCAAAGGGTCAGACAGGTGGTGACGGATACTCATATAGATGCCTCAGCTTAGGTTCTGGCGCAGACGGTCCAGCGCCAGCCGGATCCGAGATTTGATCGTGCCCAAGGGCAGACCCGTCTCGGCCGCGATTTCGGAATGTGACAGATCACCATAAAACGCCCGTTGGATCAGCGCGCGTTGCTTTTCGGGCAGATCGCGCATTGCAGCCACAAGCCGCGCGGTCTCTTGCCCGGCCTCATAGATATCGGCCTGATCAGGCTCGACATCCGACCCCCAATCCAACGCCTCAGGCTCTGGCCTGCGCGCCTTGCGGGCGACATCAATGCGGCGGTTGCGGGCGATGGTGAACACCCATGTCGCCACCGACGCCCGCGCCGGATCATAAAGCGCTGCCTTTTGCCACAGCACCGCCATCACATCCTGCGCACAATCTTCGGCCAAAGCCGCATCGGTGCCGGATTTCATCAAGAATCCCTTCACCCGTGGCGCGAAATGCTGGAACAGCGCCGCGAAGGCAGCCTTATCCTGACGATCCCGCACAGCGATCATAAGCGCCGTAAAGTCGGTTTCGGTCACGATCTCAATCACGGTATTACCCATTCCACGCAAAACCACCCGCATCGGCGGCGGCATTGACCCATAGATGGGCGCATGAAGGGCAAGGTCAAGCAACATGAAACTTTTACGCAGGGGTTGCGTATCTGGATCACAACTAAAGATGATCCATCGCGCGCGCATCCGCGTATCAATCACACTAGCAACACAGGACGCCCCATGCCCTTCGAGACTTTCGGCCAAGCGCCCCGCCGGATTGCCATCGTCGGGGGCGGCGTCTCTGGCATGGCAGCCGCACATCACCTGGCGCCCGACAACGCCGTGGTGCTGTTTGAAGCCGAGCCGCGCTTAGGCGGTCATGCCCGCACCGTGCTGGCCGGGAAACGCGGCGACCAACCCGTCGATACCGGCTTTATCGTGTTCAACAAGGTCAACTATCCGCACCTGCTGAAAATGTTCGAAAGCCTCAACGTCCCCATCGCCCCCAGCAACATGAGCTTTGGCGCTTCAATCAACGGCGGTCGGCTGCAGTATGCTCTGCGCGATCTGGACAGTTTATTTGCGCAGCGCGGTAATCTGTTAAGTCCCGCCTTCCTGCGCATGTGCCGCGACATCACGCATTTCAACACACACGCCGCAGGGCTTGCCGACGACCCCGAGATGACCATTGGTGGTTTGCTTAAGGCGCTGCGCACCGGCCCGTATTTCCGCGATTACTACATCCTGCCGCTGTCGGGCGCGATCTGGTCCACCCCGCCGCAAGACATCCTGAACTTCCCGGCGCAGGCGTTGATTTCGTTCTTCCAAAACCATGCGTTGATGCAAATATCGAACCAACACCAATGGTTTACGGTTCAGGGCGGCTCTGTCCAATACGTCAATCGCCTGTCCGCCAATCTGCAACGCCATGGGGTCGAGTTGCGGCTGGCTACCCCCATCAGTGGCATCAAGCGCCTGCCTGATGGTGTGCTGGTGCGCGCGAAGGGCGGGGAATGGGAGTTGTTTGATGATCTGATCCTTGCCACCCATTCCGATGATGCGTTGCGGTTGTTGTCTGATCCGACCGAGTCCGAAACCACCGCCCTCTCTGCGATCCGCTATCAGCCGAACCATGCTATTCTGCACGCCGACGCCAATGTGATGCCAAGTCTTCGCAAGTGCTGGTCGTCTTGGGTTTACACCGAGCCGAAGGGGGCGCGGCCAGACAAGATTGATCTGACCTATTGGATGAACTCGTTGCAGCCAATCCCGCAGGATGATCCGCTGTTTGTGACGCTGAACGCCAATCAACCGATTCGGCAGGAATTGATCTATGATCAGGTGACGTTCCGGCATCCGGTCTATGATGGGGCGGCATTGCGGGCGCAGAAGGATATTCGGGCGATGAACGGTGCGCATAACACTTGGTTCTGCGGCGCGTGGATGCGCAATGGCTTCCATGAGGATGGCTTTGCCAGCGCGGTCGATGTGGTGCAGGTGATGCGCGCACAACCGAACGCGACGCGGGTTCTGGCTGGATGAGTGACGTAGACTATATCGCGGGTACGACCTTTCACGGTCGGCGCGGCAGTATAAAAAACCGTTTCGCTTACGGTGTTGATTATGTGTTGCTCAATCTGGAAACTGCACGCGGGCCTTGGTTGTTTTCGCGCAACCGTGGCAATCTGACGTCGCTGCATGATGTCGATCATGGTGGCGCGCCAAAAGCCGGGCGTGGGGTGGCCTGGGTGCGGCAGGTGTTGGCGGAAGCGGGTTTGCCAGAGGCATCCGAGATTTTGCTTTTGGCCCAGCCACGGGTGTTGGGGCATGTGTTTAATCCGGTGTCGTTTTGGTTATGCAGCGATTCCACCGGTTTGCGCGTGGTGATCGCCGAGGTTTCGAACACCTTTGGTCAGCGGCACTGCTATTTGTGCCACCGCGATGATGTGGCGGCGCTGACCCGCGACGATACCGTGAGCGCGCAGAAGATTTTCTATGTCTCGCCGTTTCAGCCCGTCGAGGGCAGTTACCGCTTTCGGTTTGACATCACGCCAGAAAAGATTGGCATCTGGATCGACTATTCGGCGGGGAATGGCGGTTTGATCGCCACATTAACCGGGCAGCGGGTGCCGCTGAGCAATCGGACGATCCTTTTGGCATGTTTGCGGCGGCCATTTGGATCGCGTCGCGTGCTGGCTTTGACCTATTGGCAGGCACTGAAGCTGCGCTGGAAAGGCGCACAGTTTCGCAACCCGCCTGCCCCGCCACATGATGAAATTTCTCGGTAGGGATTATGATGTCGTTTTCAGGCAAGCGGTATTGGTTGGTCGGGGCAAGCGAGGGTTTGGGCTTGGCATTGGCGCAAGCGTTGGCTGCCGAGGGCGCGCAGGTGATTTTGTCGGCGCGCGATCCGGCGCGGCTGGCGAAGGCTTGCGACAAGGTGCCGGGCGCACGGGCGGTGACGGTGGATGTGGCTGATAGGACTTCGGTTGCTGCTGCGGTGGCAGAGGTGGGCGCGGTCGATGGCATGGTGTTTGTGGCCGGGGTTTACTGGCCGATGACCGCGCAGGCGGTGGATGCCGGGCAGCTAGAGGCGATGTGCGATGTGAACCTTACCGGCCTTGCGCGGGTGGTGGGCGCAGTGTTGCCTGAAATGATCGCGCGCGGGTCGGGGCATCTGGTGATCACCGGGTCGTTGTCGGGATTTCGGGGGCTGCCGGGCGCGCTGGGTTATGCGGCCAGCAAGGCGGGGGTGATGGCTTTGGCGGAAAGCCTGTATGCGGATTTGCGCGGCTCGGGCGTGCGGGTGCAACTGGGCAATCCGGGGTTTATTCGCACGCGGCTGACCGCGAAGAATGATTTCTCAATGCCGTTTTTGATGGAGCCTGAACAGGCGGCGGCGGAAATGCTGGCTTTGATGAAGTCGGGGCGGTTCAAGCGCAGTTTTCCTATGGTGTTTTCTTGGCTGTTCCGGGGCAGTCAGTTTTTGCCGGATTGGCTGTATTACCGTTTGTTCGCGGGCAAAAAGGCTTAAGTCCGCGTCAGGCTTGCTATGAAGAAGCCATCCATACCGCCGAGGTCGGGCCAGTAATCGGGGCGCAGTCTGAGGCCGCCTACCGGGGTGATCCATGCGGGGTCGATGCCGGGCAGGTTGGGGCGTTGCACGTTCAGGCCGGGGTGGCGGGCCAAAGCTGCGGTTAACTGCGCCTCGCCCTCATCGGGCAAAAGCGAGCAGGTGCAGAACACCAAACGCCCGCCGGGTTTCAGGAACATCAAGGCGCGGTCGATCAGCGCCGCTTGCAGCGCAGTGAGTTCGGCCAGTTCCGATCCGTCTTTCAGGAAGGGAAGTTCCGGGTGGCGACGAATGGTGCCAGTGGCCGAGCAGGGCGCATCTAAAAGCACCGCGTCGAACAGATGCTCGGGTTGCCAATGCAGGGCGTCGGCGATGACGATTTTGGCTTGTAGCTTGGTGCGGGTCAGGTTTTCGCGCAGTTTTTCCATCCGGGGGGCGGAAATATCCAACGCGGTGACATGCGCGCCGGTGCTGGCCAGTTGCAAGGTCTTGCCACCGGGGGCGGCGCAGAGATCAAGCACTTTCTCGCCGGGTTTGGCGGCGAGCAGCGGGGCAGCCAAAGCGGCAGCAGCATCTTGCACCCACCAATCGCCCGTGGCGTAGCCGGGCAGGGTGGAGACTTGGCCAGGTTCTGTGAGGCGGATCGACCCTGTGGGAAGCCGCGTGCCTTCGGGCAGGGTTTCGCCGCGTGGGGTGATGTCAAGCGGCGGGGCTTTGGCTTGGACCGTTTCGATGGCGGTGACTGTTTCGCGCCCGTAAGCGTGAACCAGTGGTTGGCGCAGCCAGCGCGGCATCAGTTGGGCGGGGCCAGTGAGTGGCGCGCCTTGGGGGATTTTACGCAAAACCGCGTTGATCAGGCCCGCCATATGGCTGGTTTTCTGAGCCTTGCGGGCGAGTTCCACGGCGGCGTTGACCACGCCATGCGCAGCGGTGCCGTCATGGAGTTCAGTCACGGCAAGCCGCAGGATGTTCATCACGGCCAAGGGCGGGGCCTTGCGCAGATGTGGCTCTAACAGTCGGTCAATCGGTTCCAGCAGGCGGATGACTTGCAAAGCAAGGCGTTGGGCGCGGGCGCGGTCTTGTGGGCCGACGCCTTTCAGCGCACCGTTCTTGTTGGCAAGCACGACGGCCATGGTCTGGCCTTCCTCCATGATCGCCGAGAGGATCGCCAAAGTGGCGGCCCGTGCGCTTAAACCTGCGTTTGCCTCTGCCATGTGCCGCCTCTTGAGAATGTGTCGGTTGGCCGTATATCAAGTGGGATGAAGCCGCAAGGAAACCGCGATGAACAGATCTGAACTTCCCCCTGCAGCCCTGCGGGCATTGGCCGAAGCCGAGCAGCGTCGTCGTTTGGCGGATGTTGTTGAGCGGGCTGTAGAATTGGGTGGCCGCAACGGGCCAGAGCCTGTGCGCTATGGCGATTGGGAGAAGAAGGGGCTGGCGGTCGATTTTTGATTTTGGCTGCAGGCTGTTCCCCGCTGGGAGAGACTTGTGGTCTATCGCCCATTAACTACAAAATCTGGTAGTGACAAAAGCCTGTGCCGTTTTCAACGCAAATCAAAAGCGGCGGAATCTCCGGCACCTTTGTCGGTGGTAAATCGCAGTTTTTCGGTGCCTTTGGCTTCAACAAGCTGGCAGTTGTAGGGGATCGGTGTGCCGCTCCAATCCAACTTGCGACAGAAGTAACCATCCTTCCATGTCCAATCGCCAGTGATCTGCCAGCCCAAAGCGCTGCCGGTGATTTGGCCTTTGGGCGTGATGGTGAGGCTGAGATTGTACAGGCCGATACGCAACTCGTGCTTTGCAATGATGTCCACAAAAGCTGTGCGATCGGTGATGGGCTGATAGGTTTCCGCGAAAGCCGGCGCGGTCAGAAGCAGGAAAGCGGCGAGGCTGCGCATGGTGACACCTTATAGGGGTATCGTGCGTTTACGCTGGGGAAAGCGGTTTGGATCAGGTTATGGGGTGATTTTTGGAAGGCTGGATTGGGGGCCAGCCCCCAAACCCCCGGAATATTTAAGCCAGTATGAAAGCAAATTTTAGACAAATTTTAGGGAGTTAGATGCCGAGCACGTCCATCATGTCGTAGCGGCCCGGCTTCTGGGATTGGCCCCACAGCGCGGCTTTGATCGCGCCGCGCACGAAAATCGTGCGGTCGGTGGCGAGGTGGCGCAGGATGATGCGTTCGCCGTCAGCGGCAAATAGCACGTCATGTTCGCCTATGATATCGCCGCCCCTGATCGCCGAAAAACCGATGTCGCCGCGATGCCGCGCGCCGGTGATGCCGTCGCGACCAGAGACTTTTGCCTGATCGAAGTCGATGCCACGGCCTGTCGCTGCGGCATGGCCGAGCATCAAAGCGGTGCCAGAGGGGGCATCGACCTTCATGCGGTGATGCTGCTCGATGATCTCGATATCCCAATCTTCATCCAAGGCGGCGGCGACCTTTTGCGTCAGCCGTGTCAGCAGGTTGACGCCAAGGCTCATGTTGCCGGCCTGGATGATCACGGCGTGATGGGCGGCCAGATCGAGTTTGGCGTGATGCGCAGGCTCCAGCCCGGTGGTGCCGACGACATGGACGGCACGGGCTTGGGCGGCCAGCGCCGCAAATGCGACGGTGGCGGCGGGGGCGGTGAAGTCGATCACAGCTTGCGAGATCGCGAAGGCTTCAAGCGGATCATCGGTGACTTTGACGCCAAGGGCTGCGCCACCCATGCACAGGCCTACGTCTTGGCCGATCCACGCATGGCCGGGGCGCTCGACGCAGCCGACAAGGGTGGCGCTTGGGTGGGCGGTAATACCACGCACCAGCATTTGACCCATGCGGCCTGAGGCGCCTGTGACGGTGATGCCGGGGGTGTTGGTCATGGGATGCTCCGCAGTTTCGCCGGGTTTAGCGGTTTTCAGGGGGGCGTGAAAGCCCGGCGTTGCGGGCCGGGGCGGATTGGCGTATGGGGCGGCATGGCAAACACACGTTCTTATTCGGCCAAGGGGCCTTCGCAGCGTCAACTTCGGGTTGGCGAATTGATCCGGCGCACATTGTCGGAGATTTTGGCACGCGGCGAGGTGCATGATCCGGTGCTGAACGACATGTCGATCACGGTGGGCGAGGTTTCCGTCTCGGTTGATCTGAAAGTGGCGACGGTTTATGTCATGCCGCTGCTGGGTGGCGCGAGCGTCGAGCAGGCGATTGCGTCGTTGGCGAAGAACGCTTGGGAGCTGCGCAAGCGGGTGTCGGCTGAAATGACCCTGCGGCATTCGCCGGAGTTGCGCTTTCGGCCAGATGATACGTTTGATCGGCTGGAAGAGGCACGGCGGCTGTTTGCCGACCCACGCGTGCAGGCGGATGTTGCCAAGCCGGATGATGCGGCGGCTGACGATAAGGCGCAGGAATAATCATGTGGCGGCTGGCGTTTGTGCTGGCTTTTTGCGGCGCGGCGGCCTTTGCGGGCTGCCGGGACATGGCGTTTGAAGGCGCTTCTTATTCCGTTTGCGAGGTGAGCGCTGCTGACGATCTGCGGCTGTTTCATTCGGGGCCTGAGGGGGCTTTGGGCAGTTTTTCGGCGGTGGATCAGACGTTGAAGCCGCAGGGTTTGCGTCTGGATTTCGCGATGAACGCCGGGATGTATCATCGCGATTTGGCACCGGTGGGGTTGTATGTGGAAAATGGGGCACAGGCGGCACCTTTGGTGACACGGGCGGGGCCGGGGAATTTTGGGCTGCTGCCGAATGGGGTGTTTTGTATCGGCAAGACGTTGCGGGTGATCGAGACTTTGGCGTTTGAGGCGGCGGAGCCCAAGTGCCGATATGCAACGCAGTCTGGGCCGATGCTGGTGATTGGCGGAAAGCTGCATCCGAAGTTTTTGGCCGATTCGGATTCGTTGAATATCCGCAATGGCGTGGGGGTTTCGGCGGATGGCAATCGGGCGGTGTTTGTGATTTCTAATGATCCGGTCAATTTCTACGCCTTCGCACGGCTGTTTCGCGATGGGCTGGGGTTGCCGGATGCGCTGTATTTTGATGGCTCGATCTCGCGGCTATATGATCATGACTCTGGGCGGCATGACGCGGGCTTTCCGATGGGGCCGATGGTGGGCGTGGTGGTTGCGCGTTGACCTTGGGTTGAGCGGGGGCTATCGGGCGGTTTGCAACAGGAGATCGGAATGGCGCGCGGCAAAAAGGGTAGGGCGGTTTCGGGCTGGCTGGTAGTGGACAAGCCTGCCGGGATCACCTCGACCGCCGTGGTCAACAAGGTGAAATGGGCGATGGACGCGCAGAAGGCGGGCCATGCTGGCACGCTGGACCCGGCGGCGACCGGGGTGTTGGCGATTGCTTTGGGTGAGGCCACCAAGACGGTGCCTTATGTGACGGATGCGCTGAAATGCTACCGCTTCATGGTGAATTTCGGGGCGGCGACCACGACGGATGATGCCGAGGGGTTGGTGATTGCGGAGTCGGCGTTGCGGCCGTCTGATCGCGAGATTGAAGCAGCGTTGGCGGCGTTTCGCGGCGATATTCAGCAGGTGCCGCCGCAGTTTTCCGCCGTGAAGGTGGACGGTGAGCGCGCCTATGATCTGGCGCGGATCGGTGAGGCAATGGATCTGGCGGCGCGGCCTTTGTGGGTAGAGCGGCTGGAGGTTCTCTCACGGCCCTCGGCGGATCGGGTGGAGTTGGAGATGGTCTGTGGCAAGGGCGGCTATGTGCGCTCGATTGCCCGCGATCTGGGAGCAGTTTTGGGCTGTCTGGGGCATGTGGCGTGGCTGCGGCGGGAGTGGTCGGGGCCGTTTACCGCCGCCGAAGGGATTTCGCTGGAGCAGATTGATGCTTTGGCTAAAACTGCGGAGTTGGATGCGTTTTTGAAACCGTTGGAGTTGGGGCTGGCGGATTTGCCGGAACTGCCCTGCACGCCGGAGGGCGCTGCACGCTTGAAAAACGGCAATCCGGGGATGGTTTTGACCTCGTCAGTTGGCTACGGCGATGAGGCTTGGGCGAGTTATCAGGGCCGGGCTGTGGCGGTGGGGATTTATAAATCCGGCGAGTTGCATCCGAGTCGGGTGTTTAACTGAAGGCCGGTGTTTGACCTAGGCGGGGGTGCCGCCTTGGGGCCCATCGAGGGCCCACGCGGCGGCACCCCCGGGGAATCGGTTTGGGGTGGTGCGCTGGGTGTGAATGCGGACGCTCCGCGGGGAGTATTTTGAAAAGAGCAAACCTGAAGCAGTTGCTCTTTTTGAAATACTCCCGCGCGGCGCGCTGCGGCCGTTTGGGCGGCACCAAGCGGGGTATGAGGAGCGCTTTATGATCACGCGGCGGCATTTGAAGGGCGATGCGGAGAGTGTGGCGGTGTATTCGCCTTGCGAGGCGTATCGTTATGCTTTGACGCGGGTTTGGCAGCCGGGGGGACGTAAAGCATTGTTTGTAATGCTGAACCCATCTACCGCGACCGAGGTGCAGAACGATCCGACGGTGGAGCGCTGTGAGCGCCGCGCGCGGGCTTTGGGGTTTGGCGCGTTTCGGGTGACCAATATCTTTGCCTATCGCGCGACCGACCCGAAGGTGATGCGGGCGCAGTTTGATCCGGTGGGACCGCTGAATGATCCGGCGATTGCCGAGGGTGCGGCGTGGGCGGATCAGGTGATTTGCGGCTGGGGCAGTCATGGCGCGCATTTGGGGCGGGGTTTGGCGGTGGCGGAATTGCTGCGCGGCACGGGGTTGCCGCTGTATCATCTGGGGCTGACCCTTGCAGGGGCACCGAAGCATCCGTTGTATATTGGCTATCAGGTGCAGCCGGAATTGTGGGTCTCAAGCGGCTTGTAGCGTGATGCTGTTGAGATCGAGGTCTGCGACGGATTGCAGGCTTGCCAGGGGGACACCATCCAGCAGCAGTGTGGTGGTGCCAGAGTCAGAGGTTTCCATCGTCAGCTGCGGGTCGGGATGGACGGCGGCGTCATACATCACCACCAGCGTATCTTCTTGCGGGTTGAAATCGGTGATCTGCATCGGCGGATCATTGGCGCCGATGTCGAGGAGATGGAATTCATCGCTGCCTTCGCCGCCATTGCCATAGTCGCCCGCGCCAAGCATCAGCGTGTCATCGCCAGCTTGGCCGTTGATGAAATCAGGCGCGGGATCAGGGTCGTTTTCGGTCTGGCCCCAAATGGTGTCATGGCCTGCGCCGCCGTCGAGGGTGTCGCTGCCCGCACCACCTGTCAGTTGGTCATTGTCCGCGCCGCCATTGAGGGCGTCATCGCCTGCATCGCCTTGCAGGCTGTCGTCGCCGTCGCCGCCGATCAGGCTGTCGGCACCATCGCCGCCCGACAGGCTGTCATCGCCGTCGCAACCTTGCAGGGTGTCGGCATCAGCGCCGCCGTCGAGGCTGTCGTCGCCCGCTTCTCCATGGAGCAGGTCGGCCCCCGCGCCGCCCGTCAGGCTGTCATCACCCGCACCGCCATTGATGGCATCATCGCCGTCGTCACCAATCAGCGTGTCATTGCCGGCATAGCCCGCCAGCGCATCATCGCCGCTTTGGCCAGCGATATGGTCATCGCCTGCATCGCCGCTGAGCATATTGGCGAGATCATCGCCGTTGAGCCACAGGTCTTCCGGGGCGGCGACGATCACGTCATTGGAGGAGATCACGCCGTCTTGTTCGGGGGTATCGCCTTCGCTGGGGGTATCGTCGGGTGCCGCCGCACTGGCATCACGGGAAGACAGCATGTGGAAGATGTTGCTTTCATCGCCGCTGTCGTCTTGGGCTTCATCGGGGTGATCATCGGCCTCTTCCGGGCTGTCATCCGGCGCGGCGAACGAATCGACCATAGCCCCCGCGAACACCGCGCCAAGCAGACCCAGCAAACCAAGCATGACGACAACCTCCGACGCGGCGAAACCGGTGATGTTAACCTTTCGTTAACCATATTTCCCATTAACCTTTTGGTTATATGGGATATTTATAGATCACGTTAGCACAAACACCCCTGCCGATCAAAAGCCGTTTTGGCTATTTCGCCGCTTATTGCCGTAATGGTAAATGATTTGTGGGGTAAACGAGTTGCCGGGGTAAACGATTTGCCGACGCTTTGGCAGCGGCTTTGGTTGCGTGTAATTCTGCTTCCCTTTGCCGCAAAATTCCCCTATCTGCGCTCATCCGTCAGTGATGGCGGTGTCATTGGCTCTGCTGGACGACATCCCGGCTTGTGCCGCAACCCTCTTAACAGGAGATCCCGATGTCGATCACCGTCGAAGAAAAAGCCCGTCTTATCAAAGAATATGCGACCAAAGAACACGACACCGGCTCGCCGGAAGTTCAGGTTGCGATTCTGTCGTCGCGTATTGCTACGCTGACCGAGCACTTCAAAACCCACAAGAAAGACAACCACTCGCGCCGCGGTCTGCTGATGCAGGTTGCTCAGCGTCGTAAGCTGTTGGACTATCTGAAGGGCAAAGATGAGTCCCGTTACGCTTCGCTGATCGCACGCCTCGGCCTGCGTCGCTAAGCTTTTCGGTTTGGTAGTTGGAACGCCCGTGGTGAAAGCTGCGGGCGTTTTGCTTTTGGGGGCTTACCAGATTTTCCACCACGGCTTGCTTTGGGATTGTTGCGGCTTGTTAAGCGCAACCTATTGTTTTTCCATCATTTGCGAGAAGCGTGCAAAGTCATGGTCGCTTTCTGGAGCCATATACAAGAGCGGGCCAAAGGCCGCCGCATAATCGGTAAGATAGTTAGCTTTTTCGCCGTAGTAAGCACTGGCAAAGCGATTTCCTTCTTCGGTCAGGTCTTCATCGGTGAACTTGCCGTCCAGATTTTTGAAGAGAAACTCGGTGGCGGGCATTTCGCCATTTATGACTTGAGCGACATCTTCTGGCCACTCATCCAGATGGAGTTGGCCTGCCCACCCTTTGATGAAACACCACTTCATAAACAGCGCGATATGGGTGCCGCCGTATTCTTCCGGTGAGGTTGCAGGAAAGTCGCCCCCAGCATGCCAACTTGCATCATCATATTTCATTGCCGCTCGCCGCACTTTTGCTCGGTGATGAATGCCTGCATATCAAAAGCCTGCGCCGGGCCTGATCCTAACCCCGCGTCGATCATGGCTTGCATCTCGGCCAAAGACGCTTGCCGGGTTTGATGGCACCGGATCAGCTTGCGCATGTAGTCGCGGCCATTGGAAAATCGCCTATCTTTAGGTCTGCATCTCAATCTAGGTTTTATCGAGCCGGATAAGGATAGTGAACGTGCCCATTCCATCAGATTGGCGTTGTTGGCGCAGGATGTCAAACAGCCACTCCCCCTTCCCAAACGCCCCAATTTCCTGTAGACGCGCGCAATCTGCGATATGAGGCCTGCCCCCGGCCGCATGCATTAGGATTGGGGGCGGCGGCAATGGGGCCGCGATTCAAAAGGAAGACGTGGCAGGGGCCATGGGTGCTTCCATACAGGGAACGATAGATGTTCAACGTGACTAAAAAATCAATCCAGTGGGGCGAAGATACGCTGACGCTGGAATCGGGCAAGGTTGCCCGTCAGGCTGACGGCTCGGTCATCGCCACTCTGGGCGAAACCAGCGTCATGGCCAACGTGACCTATGCGCGCGCGGCGAAACCGGGGCAGGATTTCTTCCCACTGACCGTGCATTATCAAGAGAAATACTACGCCGCTGGGAAAATTCCGGGCGGCTTTTTCAAACGCGAAGCACGGCCCAGCGAGAAAGAGACGCTGACCTCGCGTCTGATCGACCGTCCTTGCCGTCCGCTGTTTGTTGAAGGCTTCAAGAACGAAGTTCTGGTGATGGCAACTGTGCTGAGCCATGACCTTGAGAATGACCCGGATATCGTTGCGATGATCGCTGTTTCGGCGGCGCTGACGATTTCTGGCGTGCCGTTCATGGGGCCGATTGGCGCCGCGCGGGTTGGTTTCTCGGGTGGTGCATACAAGCTGAACCCATCGGTTGATGATATGCATCAGCTGCGCAACAACCCGGATCAGCGCTTGGATCTGGTTATCGCTGGCACCAAAGACGCCGTGATGATGGTGGAATCGGAAGCTTATGAGCTGACCGAAGAAGAAATGCTGGGCGCTGTGAAGTTCGGCCACGCTGCGATGCAGCCGGTGATCGACCTGATCATCGACTTCGCCGAAGATTGCGCCAAAGAGCCGTTCGACTTCAATGCGCCGGATTACTCCGAGCTTTATGGTCGCGTGAAAGCGGCGGGCGAAGTGCAGATGCGCGCGGCGTTTGCTATTCGTGACAAGCAAGAGCGGACCTCGGCGATTTCGGCGGCTGTTGCGGCGATCAAAGGCGTGTTGTCTGACGAGGACAAGGCCGATGCAAACCTCGGTTCGGCGATCAAAAAGCTGGAAGCCTCGATCCTGCGCGGCGATATCATCAACGGTGGCGCGCGGATTGACGGGCGTGACAACAAAACCGTGCGTCCGATCGTGTCGGAAACCGGCATCCTGCCGCGTACCCATGGTTCGGCTTTGTTCACCCGCGGCGAAACCCAAGGCTTGGTTGTGACCACTTTGGGCACTGGCGAAGATGAGCAAATCATCGACGCTTTGCATGGCAACTCGCGCTCGAACTTCCTGCTGCACTATAACTTCCCTCCCTATTCGGTCGGCGAAGTGGGCCGTGTGGGCTCGCCGGGCCGTCGTGAGATTGGTCATGGCAAACTGGCATGGCGCGCGTTGCAGGCGGTTCTGCCAGCTTCGACCGACTTCCCTTACACCATCCGTTTGGTGTCCGAGATCACGGAATCGAACGGCTCGTCGTCGATGGCTTCGGTTTGCGGTGGTTCGCTGTCGATGATGGATGCGGGCGTTCCGCTGAAATCGCCGGTGGCTGGCGTCGCTATGGGTCTGATTCTGGAAGATGATGGCCGCTTTGCTGTTCTGACCGACATTCTGGGTGATGAAGATCACTTGGGCGATATGGACTTCAAGGTTGCAGGCACCGCCAACGGCATCACCACGATGCAGATGGATATCAAGGTTGCTGGCATCACGCCGGAGATCATGGCGCAGGCTTTGGCGCAGGCCAAAGACGGGCGTTTGCACATCCTGGAAGAGATGAACAAGGCACTTTCCGCGCCGCAAGGCTTCTCGGAATACGCGCCGAAAATCGAAACCCTGAAAATCCCGACCGACAAAATCCGTGAAGTCATCGGTTCGGGCGGCAAAGTGATCCGTGAGATCGTCGAGCTGTCGGGTGCCAAGGTTGATATCAACGACGAAGGCATCATCAAGATCGCGTCGTCTTCCGCCGAGAACATCAAGAAGGCCTATGACATGATCTGGTCGATCGTGGCAGAGCCGGAAGAAGGCCAAGTTTACACTGGCAAAGTGGTGAAACTGGTCGATTTCGGGGCGTTCGTGAACTTCTTCGGCAAGCGTGATGGTCTGGTGCATGTCAGCCAAATCGCCAACAAGCGTCTGAACCATCCGAACGAAATCCTGAAAGAAGGCCAGGAAGTGAAGGTCAAGCTTTTGGGCTTTGACGATCGCGGCAAGGTGCGTTTGGGCATGAAGATGGTGGATCAGGAAACTGGTCTGGAAATCTCTGAAAGCAAAGAAGAAGCTGAAGCGTAAGCTTTTGTGACAGATCAAACGGCGCCAGAGGCTTCTGGCGCCGTTTTGCATATGCGATGCCTGTGCGCTTGGACTGTTGGCGTCATTGCGATAAGCCTGCACACGGACGGATGCGGGAAGTGAGACTTATAATGGTACAGAAATGGGTGATCAAACGTGAATTGGCGCGCAGCGCACGGCATCTGAAATTCCCATTCTATGCCATTGCTGCGCCGATCCAGCGCTACCTGCATGACCGCAGCAAAGCCCAGAACAGCCGTTTTACACCGGGTTTGCAGCCGCGTGGTGCGCAACTGGCGTTGTATCTGTTGCATCAGAAAGACGCTCTGCTGACCTCAACCTTTGAAACCTGCCAGCATCTTGCCGCGAAGGGGTTTTCAACGTTGATCGTGTCGAACACGCCGCTTGCGGAAGCGGATCGACAAGCGCTTGCTCCGTATTGTTTTGCCATGATCGAACGCCCGAATTTCGGCTATGATTTTGGCGGCTATCGCGATGGTATTCTGTGGCTGTTGGATAATCCGGGACCCGTGACGCGCTTGCTGCTGCTGAATGATTCTGTCTGGTTCCCGACCTTGCCCGGTGAGGATTTTCTGGCGCACCTTCTTGCCAGCGATTGCGATCTTTACGGCGCGATCATGTCACAGCGCAAACGTCATGTGAGCGACCGCTATGTGCAATCCTATGCCTTTGCGTTCAGTGGTAAACTGTTCGGAACGGCTTTGTTCAAGCGCTACTGGCAGCGGTTAAATCTGCAAAGTGACCGGGAGTGGACCATCCGCCGCTGTGAGCGCAAAATGACCGCTGTTTTCCGCTCTGCTGGCTACAAGATTGGCGCGCGCTGGGATTTCCCGGATGTCGAGAAGGCGTTGGGTCAACTCGGGGATGCTGATTTGATTGCCGTGCTTCAGTTGGAGGCGAAACTGGAACAAAAACGTGGCGAGGTGATCGGCCCGCTGGTTGCCCGGCATGGCCAGCCCGGCTGGCGTGCGGAGGTCGAGGCCTACATCAACTCGGCAAAATTCCGCAAATTCATTCTACTGCTACACCCTTCGGTGTGGCTGCCGCTGAATTTCCCCTTTCTGAAAAAATCGAAAGAGCGGCGCTTTGCACAGCACCGCCCCTATTTTATTCAGTCAGTCGGACCACAGTGCAATCCGGTCATGCTTGCCGAAATCCAACGATGGGACGGCATAGCCCCGATGGTCACTTCGGCTGTTTCGCAAACCGCAGATAGGGCAGTTTGATATCCAGTGCTCCGAATTTCTCGGTGGCTTGCTCGTTGTTCAGGCTGAGGGCGACAATCACATCCTGACCGGGCTGCCAGTTGGCCGGGGTGGCAATCGGCACGCCGTCGGTGGCTTGCACGGCATCCAACGCCCGCAGAATTTCGGCGAAGTTGCGGCCTACCGACATCGGATAGGTCATCGACAGGCGGACCTTTTTATCCGGGCCGATGATATAGACGGTGCGGACGGTGGCGGTGTTGGCCGGGGTGCGGCCTTCGGTCGGCAGGTAGTAGTCGGCGGGCAGCATATCAAAAGCTTTGGCGACGGTCAGGCTGGTGTCGTCGATGATCGGAAAATCGGCAGGGGCACCGCCAAACGCCTCAATATCGCGCTTCCATTTGCCATGATCGGCGACCGAATCCACCGAAACGCCGATTACCTTGGTGTTGCGCTTGGCCCATTCGGGGGCCAGCTGGGCGACCGCACCGAATTCGGTGGTGCAAACCGGGGTGAAATCGCGCGGATGGCTGAAGATGATCGCATAGCCGCCTGCCAGCCAATCATGAAAATGGATGGTGCCAGCGGTGGATTCGGCGGTGAAATCGGGGGCAATGTCGTTGATGCGGATAGACATGTTTTCTCCTGCAGCTGTCTGATGCAGTTTATGTAAGCGATTTGGAACGGAATTTCACTATGCCGCGAGGCTTTGCCGCCAGAAGGGAAGGAAATTCTGTTTGCGCTGCGCCGCCGGGAAAGCTGCCTTGGTTTGCGGATGGTGTTTCGCGACATTTGCTGTCGGGGGCACCCTTGTGCGGATGGGTTTCCGCTGCCATATTATGATCAAATCTTAGGAGACTGGCATGATCATCAAGCGCGATTTTTACATCAACGGCACATGGGTCGCCCCCGTCATCCCGCGCGATTGCGAGGTGATTGATCCTTCCACCGAAGAACCCTGTGCGGTGATCTCGCTGGGCTCGGAAGCCGATACCAATGCGGCGGTGGCTGCGGCGAAGGCGGCATTTCCGGCTTGGGCTGCGACCCCGCCTGCGGTGCGGCGCGAGGTTGTGGTGAAGATATTGCAGCAGTACGAACTGCGGCTGGAAGAACTCGCCCATGCCATCGCGGTTGAAATGGGTGCGCCGATTGATATGGCGCGCAACAGCCAAGCGCCCTGCCTGCCGTGGCATGCGACGAATTTCCTGACCGCGTTTGATGCGCTGGAATGGGTGCGCCCGCTGGGGCCGCATGCGCCGAACGACCGGATTGCGCTGGAGCCGATTGGCGTGGTGGGCCTGATCACGCCTTGGAATTGGCCGATGAATCAGATCGCGCTGAAGGTGATCCCGGCGATTTTGGCGGGCTGCACATGCGTGCTGAAGCCGTCTGAAGAAAGCCCGCTGAACGCACTGTTGTTCGCCGAGTTCTGCCATGACGCTGGAGTGCCCGCCGGCGTGTTCAACTTGGTAAATGGCGATGGGCCGGGGGTGGGCGCGGTGCTGTCGGCGCACCCGGATGTTGAGATGATTTCCTTCACGGGGTCGACTCGGGCTGGCCGGGCGATTTCGGCGGCCGCAGCGCAGACGTTGAAGCGCGTGACGCTGGAATTGGGCGGCAAAGGTGCGAACCTGATTTTCGCCGATGCCGATGACAAAGCGGTGGAGCGTGGCGTCCGGCATATGATGAACAATTCGGGGCAAAGCTGTAATGCGCCCAGCCGGATGCTGGTGGAGCGCCCTATTTACGACCGCGCGGTTGAGATTGCTGCGCGGGTGGCCGATTCCATTCAGGTTGGCTCGGCACATGATGCGGGCAAGCACATCGGCCCGGTGGTGAACAAACGCCAGTGGGAGCAGATTCAGGGCTATATCCAGAAAGGCATCGACGAGGGGGCACGGCTGGTGGCGGGTGGTCCGGGTCTGCCAGAGGGCTTCAACCGGGGCTATTACGTGAAGCCGACGGTGTTCGCGGATGTGGTGCCGGGCATGACGATTGAGCGCGAAGAAATCTTTGGCCCGGTGCTGTCGATCATTCCTTTCGATACCGAAGAAGACGCCGTGCGGATCGCCAATGATACGCCATATGGCTTAGCCAATTATGTGCAATCGAGTGATGGGGCGCGGCGCAATCGGCTTTCGCGGCGCTTGCGGTCTGGCATGGTCGAGATGAACGGCAAGTCACGCGGGGCAGGATCGCCTTTTGGTGGCGTGAAAGCCTCGGGTCGGGCGCGTGAGGGCGGCCATTGGGGGCTTGAGGAGTTCCTTGAGGCCAAGGCGATCTCGGGCTGGGATTCTGAACTGGCCTAAGCTTGACGCATAGCCAGAACGCCGCCCCTCACCGGGCGGCGTTTTGCGTTTCTGCGGCGATGGTAAAACTTGACACATATGTCGATTCGGGTTTTGCTGAGATTAGCCACAGCAGGAGCCAACATGACGTCGCATCCCCGTTTGCTTTCGCCGTTGCAAATGCGGGGCCAGACCCTGCGCAATCGGATCGTCTTCGGTGCCCATACCAACAATATGGCCGATCAGGGTCTGCCGGGTGCGCGGATGGAGGGCTATTTCCTGGAACGTGCTTTAGGTGGTGCAGGCATGATCGTGACCGAACCTGTGCCGGTGCATCGCACCGGGGTGCTGACACGCGGCAATATGCTGCATGGCTCTGATGAGATTATCCCGCATTTCCAGCGTATTACTGAAAAGGTGAAAGACGCAGGCGCGGTGATTTGCCAGCAGCTTTATCATGTCGGCGCGCATGGCGATTCCGACCTCAGCTTTGCGCCGCATTGGTCGCCCTCGGGCGGGCCGTCGTATCACGACAGCGACGGCTCGCATAAAATGACCGAAGCCGAGATTGAAGAACTGCTTGCGGCGCATCTGGCGGCGGCGGTGCGGGCGCAGAAATCCGGCTTTCAGGGGGTCGAGGTTTGGGCGGCATACCACTCGCTTCTGGATCAATTCTGGACGCCGTGGTCGAACCAGAGGGATGATAAATGGGGCGGTTCGCTGGAGAACCGAACGCGGTTTTCGCGGATTCTGATCGAAAATATCCGCCGTGCCTGTGGCGAAGATTTTATTGTCGGGATGGCGGTGAGCTATTCGACCGCCTATTCTGCGACGCTATCGGGCGAGAATCTATGTGAAATCATCGCCTTGCATGATGCGACGGGGCATCTGGATTATGTCACCGTCGGTGCCGGCAGCTATCTGGAATTTGACGCGATCATTCCGCCGTTCACCCATGGTGAAAAACTGACGACGCCGCTGACAGCACAGCTTAAAGCGCTGGTGAAGCACGCCAAAATCACCTCAGAGGCCGGGGTGCGGACACCGGAAAACGGCGAGGCGATCATCGCGGCGGGCGAAGCTGATCTGGTGTCTATCGTGCGCGGGCAGATTGCCGATCCACATTTGGCGCGCAAAGCGACGGAAGGTCGGGCCGAGGATATTCGCGGTTGTATCTCGTGCAATCAGATGTGCTGGGGCCGACGCAGCCGGGATTATTGGATTTCCTGCTTGGTTAACCCTTCGGTGGGGCGAGAGTTTGAATGGGGCGGGGATCGGTTTCGGGCGGCTGTCGTGCCGAAATCGGTGCTGGTGGTGGGGGCCGGTCCGGCTGGGTTAGAGGCCGCGCGTGGGGCGGCAGAGCGTGGCTACCGCGTTGAAATCGTAGAGGCTTTGCCGGTGGTCGGCGGGCAGTTCCGGCTGGCCGGGATGCAGCCGCGCCGGGCGCAGATTTTGGATCTGTTGGATTGGTATGAGCGGCAGTTTACCAAGCTGGCTGTGACCTTGCGGTTGAACACCTATCTAGATGCGGATGAGATCGCAGCGCACCCGGCGGATGTGGTGGTGCTGGCGACGGGATCTTTGCCAGATGAAAAAGCCTTTCAACGCTGGTTGCCGCATCTGGAAAGCCTGCCGGGGTTGGAGTTGGGCGGCGTGTGGTCGCCGGAGGAGGTGATGCGGCGCGAGGCGCGGTTGGGCGATGCGGTGATCGTCTATGATGAGGGGTCAAACTGGCGCGGGGTTGGCACGGCTTGGGCTTTGGCCGAGGCGGGCAAGCAAGTGACGATCGTGACGCCGGAAGCGTTTGTCGGCAAAGAAATTGCCCGGACGGCGGCAGATGGCGCGGCGCGGCGCAGGTTGGCAAAGCTGGGGGTGGTGTTCAAAACCGAAGCTTGCATCGCGCGCTGGCATGGCAATGGGGCGACGGTGTTGAACCTGCTGACCAAAGACGAGGAGGTTATGGCCGCCTCGGGTCTGGTGATGGCCACGACGAACCGGGCGTTTGATCCGTTCCCCGAGACATTTCCGGGCAAGAAGGTGCTGCGGATTGGCGATTGCGTGGCCCCCCGGCTTGCGGCCTATGCGTTTCACGAAGGCCGCAAGCTGGCGCTTTCGCTTTAACCAACCCGCGCAAAGCTACTGGCCGAAGACAGCGCCCAAGCGTCACGGAAATGCGGCGAGGAGGCTGGATCGGCGAGCAGTTGACCGGGTTTCAGCTGCTCATATTGTTCGGCAAACGAGATCACTTTGTCGGAGGAAGCGCGGCGCTGGAAATGATGTGGGCGCAGCTCTTGCGGATGCGAAAGCCCTGCGGCGGCGACCAGTTCGGCCAAAGCGTGCAGGGTGTTGTGGTGGAAATTCGCCACCCTTTGCGCCTTATCCGGCACCACGATGGCGCGCTGACGGGCGGGGTCTTGCGAGGTGACGCCGGTGGGGCACAGCCCGGTATGACAAGACTGCGCTTGGATGCAGCCGACCGCGAACATGAAGCCGCGCGCGGCGTTGCACCAATCGGCGCCCAAAGCCATCACCTTGGCCATATCGAAGGCTGAGGTGATCTTGCCCGACGCGCCGATCTTGATTTTCTCACGCAAACCGACACCCACCAAAGCATTGTGGACAAAGGATAATCCGTCACGCAACGGCATGCCGACATGATCCATAAACTTCAGCGGTGCCGCCCCGGTGCCGCCCTCTTTACCGTCAATCACGATGAAATCCGGGGTGATGCCGGTTTCCAACATCGCCTTGCAGATCGCCATAAACTCCCACGGATGGCCGATACACAGCTTAAATCCGGCAGGCTTGCCGCCCGACAATTCCCGCATCCGGGCGGTAAACTCCAACAGGCCCGCAGGGGTCGAAAATTCGCTATGACTTGCGGGCGAGACGCAATCCTGCCCCATCGGTACGCCGCGAATACGTGAGATTTCTTCGGTGACTTTCGCTGCTGGCAGCACGCCGCCATGACCGGGTTTTGCGCCCTGCGATAGTTTCAATTCGACCATTTTGATCTGCGGATCGGCAGCGGCCTCGGCGAACAAGGTCGCATCAAAGCCGCCCGCCAGATTGCGCGCGCCGAAATAGCCCGAGCCCAATTCCCACACCAGATCGCCGCCAAATTCGCGGTGGTAGGGCGAAACCCCACCCTCGCCCGTATCGTGAAAAAAGCCGCCAGATCGCGCGCCTTTGTTCAGCGACCGGATCGCATTGGCCGAAAGCGCGCCGTAACTCATCGCGGAAATGTTCAAAAGCGAGGCCGAATAGGCGCGCGGGCCAAGGCCGATATCAACCCGCATCGCGTCAATCGCGGCGGCTGGTTTGGGAGCTATCGAGTGATGCAGCCATTCGTATTGTTCCTGATACACGTCATACATCGTGCCGAACGGGCGTTTATCCAGCTCTTTCTTCGCGCGTTGATAGACGATGGCACGTTGGTCGCGGGCGAAAGGCGCGCCGTCTTTATCGCCCTCAAAGAAATATTGCCGCAATTCGGGGCGGATGTCTTCCAGCAGAAACCGCATATGCGCCACGATCGGGTAATTGCGTAAGATGGCGTGGCGGGTTTGCCGCAGATCATGGACCCCCAAAGCCACCAGCCCCAGCATCACCACGCTCAGCAGTTCCAACACGTCGGCATAGGCCAGCCAGCGTTGGCTGAGGGCGGCAAAAACCACGGCAAGCACCACACACAGCGTCATCACAGAATAGCGAGGCTCGAACGGATAGCGCAGAAATTGCATCATGATCCTTTGGGCAGCCCTCTGACCGCCATCTAGCGCCAAATAAATTGCCGTCAGGTTAACGCCGGAATGTCACAAAGTCTTGTCACATTAAAATGGCAGCGGGGCGCTGAAGCTGATGCAGTCTTTGGTCTCGGGATGGTGCAGCGACAGGCTTTCGGCATGCAGCATCAGGCGCGGAAAATCACGCGCCTTTCCCGTGGCATAGATCGGATCGCCCAAGATCGGGCAGCCCTGCGCCAGCATGTGCACCCGCAACTGATGGCTGCGCCCGGTGAGGGGAAACAGGCGGACCCGGGTGGTGTCAGGGCCGCGCGAGATCACCTGCCAATCGGTTTGGGCAGGGCGACCGTGGGTGTGATCCACCATTTGGCGCGGACGGTTTGGCCAATCGGTACACAGCGGCAAGTCGATATGGCCCTGATCCGGCGTTAACTGCCCGTAAACTTCTGCGATGTAGGTTTTCCTGGCGCGCCGTTTTTCAAATTCCTGTCCCAGAAAGCCTTGCGCTTGTTTGGTGCGGGCAAAAATCATCACGCCAGAGGTGTCACAATCCAGACGATGCACCAGCAAAGTATCCCAATGCGCCGCTTGCAGGCGAGAGGTCAGGCAATCCTCGCGCCCTTCCAGCTTGCCCGGCACCGACAGCAGGCCCGCAGGTTTGTTCACCACGATGATCTGCGCATCCTGAAACAGGATATCCAGCGGCACATCCGGTGGATTATAGATAAAGTCCGGGATCATAAGATGCTGTGGCCTGCGGCTTTCAGGCTGGCGGCAAGGTGGCGGATATGGGCGGGGCCAACCTCGCAGCAACCGCCGACGATGGTGGCCCCAAGGGCGATCCATTCCATCACGAAAGCGGTGTATTTCTCGGGCGACAGATCATGGCGTTGGGTGTAATCGGGGGCGGCAACTGCATCGGGCAAAGGCAGGCCGGAGATTTCGCTAAAGCCATTGGCATAGGCGCCGAAGGGCAAGCCCATGGTAGACAGTTCGTGCAGCGCGGCCAACATCGCCTCGGGCATCGAGCAGTTTGCCAGAACGGCGGCGGTGGGGTGTTCGGCAATCAGATCGCGCAGGCCAGCGATGGGTTCACCCGAGCGCAAGCGGCTGCCGTCACGGTCATGCACTGAAACCGACAGCCAGACCGGCAGGCCAGCGGCTTGCGCGCCCTGTAACGCGCCGCGCGCAAGGTCCAGTGATGACATGGTTTCCAGCAGGATCACGTCGACATGTGGCGCGAGGATGCGGGCTTTTTCGGCGTAAAGCGGGGCGGAAACCGATACAGGCGGCGTCAGATCGGGGCGGTAGGATTCGCCTAACGGGCCCATTGACCCGGCGATCATCCCGCGTCCGGCTTGGGCTTTTGCCTCATGCGCTTCCATCAGGGCGCGCAGGTGCAGCGCGTGGTAAAGCACATCCAGACCCACACCCTCCAGCCGATCATGCAGGATGTTATAGGTGTTGGTGGTGGCGACCGAAGCGCCCGCCGCGAAGTAATCGTCGTGGATGGCCTTCACCAAGCCGGGATGGTCGATCATCACGCGGGTGGCCCACAGCGGCGTTGGATCATCGCCCGAGCGCGCGATCAGTTCCTGGCCCATGCCGCCATCGAGAAGGGTAATCTGCATCATTCACTCCGTGATCAACCGGGCCGCCAGACCCGCAAAAAGCACCGCTGCGAGTTTGTTCAACACGCCCATACGTGCGCCCATAGCATGGCCTGCGCGCCCTGCCAAATAGCCATAACTGGCGGTGATGATCGTGCCCGTGATGCCGAAGATCGTACCGAGTAGCAGGATTTGCTGCCAAACCGGGCCAAGGCCGGGGTTCACGAATTGCGGCAGAAAGGCCAGCATGAACAGAATCGGCTTTGGGTTCAGCATGTTGGTGAATGCGCCCTTGCGGAACGCCGTCCAGCCCGTGCGTTGGCCCTTGCCGGGGGCGATCTCGCCACTGTCGCGCCAAGATTTCCAAGCGATATAAAGCAGATAGCCAGCCCCTGTGTATTTAATTGCACTTAGCGCCCCGGGGTTGGCGGCAATCAGCGCCGAGAGGCCAAGCGCCGAAAGCGCCACATGCCACAACGCACCAAGGCCGACGCCCAGCCCCGCCATCACGCCCGCGCGTGGCCCGCCTTGAATGCCCGAAGCGGTGGCGAAAAACACATCCTGTCCGGGCGTCAGGTTCACCAGCAAGCCGCCGCCAATGAAGGCAAGCATGTTATGCAGACCGATGCCGTTGATGATATCCCACATGACAGCTCCGGCTTAAGGCGTTGAAATGTCGTAGTAATCGCCTTTATCCTCGACGCACCAATGCTGGGTGATAGAGAGCCCCGTGTCACCGTCTAACGCACCAGCGGCGATGCTGATGCGGCCTTCACCGACGGGCTCCCAGAACAGGCTGGAACCGCAAGTGCCACAAAATCCGCGTCGGGCTTGGGTCGAGGATTGGAACCAGCGCAGGCCTGCGGATTCGGTTAGCCGGAAGCGGTCGAGCGGCACCGAAGTGGCGGCCCAGAAATGCCCCGAGGTTTTGCGGCATTGCGAACAGTGGCAGGCGAACACATCGCGCAAGGGCGCGTCTGCCTCAAACCGCACCTGACCGCAGAGACACCCGCCCTTCATTCTGCGTGCCTGAACACTTCGGCCAACAGTGGCACCAGCCAATCCTCATCGGCCTTGGTGAAGGCGGCAGGGGTGTTGCTGTCGATGTCCAAGACACCCAAAAGCTGCCCGGCACCGTTCCAGACCGGCAGCACCAGTTCGGATTTTGTCGAGCTGGCGCAGGCGATATGGCCGGGGAAGACATCGACATCCGGCACGTTTTGTACCTGCCCTGTGCGCGCGCAAGCCCCGCAAACGCCGCGCGAAAATGGGATGACAAGGCAACCGTGACCACCTTGATAGGGGCCTATTTTCAACATGTTAGGTTCAGTGACACGGTAAAACCCAGTCCAATCGGCGAAGGGGTGGGCGTGGTGCAACTCGCACGCCACGGTGGCCATCAGCGCCACGGTGTCGGTTTCACCATGGGTCAGGGCGCGGATGCTGTTGGTTACGTCTTGCATATCAATACCCCAAAGCGCAGCCGTCTTTGCGTGGGTCTGACGCGCCGATCAGGATGCCGGATTCGTCGATCAGGATGCTTTGCGCGCCGCCGATCGGCTCGGGCGACAGCGACACCTGATGCCCGATCTGCGTCAGTTCGGTGCGGACTTGGCCCGAGTATCCGCTTTCCACCAACATGCCCTCGGCCCCCGAAAAACAGCGTGGCGCGTCGATGGCGGCTTGGGCCTGCAAGCCGTAATCGACCATATTGGTGACAAACCGCGCGTGACCGCAGGGTTGGTAGGCCCCGCCCATCACGCCGAACGGCATGATAACTTTGCCATTTTTGCGCAACATGCCCGGAATGATCGTGTGCATCGGGCGCTTGCCGCCGCCTGCCTCATTCGGATGGCCGGACTGAAGGCTGAAGCCCGCGCCGCGATTCTGGAAGTTGATGCCAAATTTCTGCGATGCGATACCCGCGCCAAAGCCCCAGAAAATCGAATATATCAGCGACACCGCCATGCGGTCGCGGTCCACCACCGTGATGTAGATGGTGTCTTTGTGGACAGCTTCGCTCAGCGGGGGCGCCGCTGGCATCGCGCGTTTGGGGTCGATCAGCGCGGCCAGTTTGGCTGCGGTTTCTGGCGACAGCATGTGATCAAGACGCGGTGTGGCCTCGGCAATAAAGCGGTTGCGGGCATCGTAGGCCAGCTTGGCGGCCTCGGCCTCAATATGGGCGCGCTGGGTGCCGAACGGGTCCATCGCGGCGAGGTCAAAGTGCTTGAGGATGTTCAGCAGCAAGATCGCGGTGGCACCCTGACCGTTTGGCGGATGCTCGACCAGTTCGACCCCCTTGTATTCGCACGCGATAGGGTCGGTGTAAGTGCAAGCGGTGGCTGCAAAATCTTCCATAGTGTGGCTGCCGCCCATGGCTTGCAGAGAGCTCACCATATCTTCGGCGATTTCGCCTTCGTAGAACCCGGCGCGGCCTTCGCGGGCAATGCGGCGCAGCACTTCGGCTTGACCGGGGGCGCGGAACGCTTGGCCGATTTTTGGCACCTGACCATCCAGCAGGTAAAACTTGCGGGCGTCGCCTGTCAGTTCCGGGCCATCCGCAGCCCAGTCAAAGGCCACGCGGGGGGCAACGGGAACACCTTCATCGGCATAGCGAATCGCCGGGGCCAGCACACGGTCGAGGTCCAGTTTGCCCCAATCGGTGGACAGCCGGCAAAACGCGTCCATCGCACCGGGCACTGTGACCGGATCGACGCCGCGCAGCGGCACGGCATTAAGACCACGGTCGCGTATCGCTTGCGCCGAATAGGCTTTCGGCGCGCGACCAGAGCCGTTCAGCGCGACAATGCGTTCTTCGCCAGCGGGCTTGATCAGCGCAAAGCAATCGCCGCCGATGCCGGTCATCTGCGGCTCGCATATCCCCAGCAAAATAGCGCCTGCGATGGCGGCATCCACCGCGTTGCCGCCCGCCTCCAGCACCTCAACCGCGACTTTGGCGGCCAAGGGATGTGAGGTGGCGCAGATGCCATTGCTGGCATAAATCGCCGAGCGGCCCGGAGCCTGAAAATCGCGCATGAAAAAACCTCCTGTTGGCGGCAAACCTAGGGAGTTGTTGCAGGACTTCCAAGAGAGAGATGAACCTCGGCGCCACGAACTGGGCGGGGGCAATATCCGCAGCGCCGAGGGAAGCTTTATGCAGCTACAGGCCCAGTATCGGCATTATCGGCGGCTGTATTAGGGGGAAATTTCGGCAAATGGATGGCAGTTCTGACGAAGTTGAAACAATCGCAGATCAAGCGGGCGATTGTTGCGTGTCTAACCGGAAGCTGAGCAGGTTGCGCCCGCCTTCCCGACGATAGCATAGGTCTTTCGACAGGCTGCGAATCAAATGCCAACCGAAGCCGCCTTCGGGCAGATCAGCAAAATCCGCAAGCGGGGCAAGCACACCTGCGGGCAGTTGACCGTCGGGCATCGGCAGACCGGTGTCCGAGATCAAGCACAGCAATTCGTTCCGCCGCAGTTGCAGCGAGATTTCGATTTCGCCATCATGATGGGCATAGGCATGTTCAACGGTGTTGTTCAACGCCTCTGCCAGCACGATTTCGGCGGTGCCGCGACCGTCTTCGGGCAGGCTTTGCAGCAACAGCGTGTCCAGCAGGGCGCGCAAGCCATCGCGCACCGCCGTTTGCCGCCCCGGAATCGTCAACCGGGTGCTGGAGGAGAATTCGACGGCATTGGCGTCCATCGGTCTACCCCACCTGCCGCAAACCGTCGGGCAGCTGATCATGGATGGTGAAAATACTGTCCATCCGGGTCAGCCGGAACACCTTTTGCACCGTGGCGGTCAGACCGGAAAGCTCTAGCTTCCGATCCGGCCCTAAAGCCTTCATCACCGCCACCACCGCGCCCAGACCGCTGCTGTCCAGAAACGCCACCCGCGACATATCCAGGATCACCCGCAGCGACGGCGTTTGGGTAAGTTCGCGCATCCGATCTTTGAACTGGATCGCGCCTGCGGCGTCGATACGGTCGCCCAAAGCGCTGACCACAATCATTTCGCCACGTTGTTCTGCCACAAGCTGCATCTGCTTGGCCCCTTTGTTGGAAAACTGGGCTCAGCTTAGGCGCAAGAGGTTACTGATCGGTAAGCGGCGGCTGTAATAGCGGAATTAATTCAGCTGGAATTGCAGCGGATAGCGACCATTCTCAAAATCACCGAACAGATCGGGCAGATCGGGATGGGTGATCGGCTCGCCCGTCTCATCGGGCACGAGATTCTGCTCCGACACATAGGCGACATAATAGCTTTGGTCATTCTCGGCCAGCAGGTGGTAAAACGGCTGATTGCGCGAGGGGCGGGCGTCTTCCGGGATGGCATAATACCATTCCTCGGTGTTGGAAAACATCGCGTCCACATCGAACACCACACCGCGAAATGGATGCTTGCGATGACGAAGCACCTGACCGATGTGATATTTGGCCGCAGTCTTCAGCATAGCATATGTGCCCCCATAAGAGTTAGTAATCCGTTGCGCAGGCGGTGTCTATTCCACAGGCGCGCTGCGGGGGAAACAGTCTGTATTGGGCTGCGGCCTAGTCTGGCTGTGCCTTGCCGACCGAAAATCCGCCGAAACCGGGTTTAGCACGGGATTGTCATGTGAAAACGCAGACATGCCCATTTCATCCGAAGTGATTTTCTCGTATCCTTGCGACAAAATAAAAACGCGAGGGGCAAATGAGCAGAACTCTCCGTGCGTCGATCCTGTTGTTGGCCCTTGCATCTTGCGGGGGTGGAAACTCATCGGCGCCGAAAAATATGGATGACGCCTGCGCGATTGTGCGGCAGCGTCCGGCGTATTTCAGCGCGATGCGGGCGACCGAGCGGAAATGGGGCGTGCCGGTGCATGTGCAGATGGCTGCGATTTATCAGGAATCGAAGTTTATCGGCAATGCGCGCACCCCACACCAGTTTGCGCTGGGGGTGATCCCGATGGGGCGGCAATCTTCGGCCTATGGTTACAGTCAGGCGCTGGATGGCACTTGGGAAGAATACCAAAAGGAACAGCGTCGCCATGGTGCCAAGCGCGACCGGATTGGCGATGCGACGGATTTCATGGGCTGGTACATGAGCGAGAGCAGCGACAAGCTGGGGATTTCGCGCAGCGACGCCGAGGCACAGTATCTGGCCTACCATGAGGGGCGCACGGGATATGCCAAGCAATCCTATCTGGATAAGCCCTGGCTGGTCGATGTCGCCGCCGCGATTGGGCGGCGGGCGACGATGTATCAGCAACAGTTGAGCTACTGCCGCTAGCGTTTGCCGCGTCGTTCGATCTCGTCGGTGATATTGAACAGGCTGGCGCTGTAATTGCCGCCGGTTTTCAGATCGCCCAAGATCACAGTGGTTTGCTGGCCAAGATCATCGGTGATCACCCATTGCCGCAGCGTGACCGGGTTGGCGGTGAACACCAGCGCGATCTGGCCGTATTCGGGATGCTGTGGGTCTTGGGCTGTGACCTGGGTGGCGTTCTTATCCTCGGTATGGGCGACCACGGTTTTGGCGCTGCCGAGATTGACGTTGGCGGCGAGGATCAGGTTCAGCGGCGTGCGCTTCAAAGGATACTGTTCCGGCGCTTGGTTTGACTTCGCATCAAAAATCGCGACGTTGCCGCTGGAGGCCAGCACCAAGGATTTATCCGGCGGGGCATATTCAAAGCGGACCCGACCGGGGCGTTTGATGATCAGCTTTCCCGTCGCAATCGACCCATCCGCGTTGACTTGGGTGAACGGAGTTTCCACCGACGTCAGGCTGTTCAGATAGGCGGAAAGATCGTTCAACGGGATTTTATCGGCCCAAGCGGGGACGACCGACAGGATCAGGGCGAGCGGGGCGAGGAGGGTGCGAAGCGGTTTCATAGCTTCTATATATGGCATCGTAGGCGCACCTGCACCCCCCTCGCGTTCACTTGGCGGAGAGGTGCCGAAGCGGGTTTCGTGAGCGGTCCCAACTCGGGACCATTGTTTTGTAAGGGAAACATTAAGGCAAACGGGCTATGGTTAGTGGTTTGTTAACGCGCGCCGACTCAAATGTTGAAGCCTCCGGCGGGAGTATTTAGGCCAAGATGAAATTGGAGCAGTTTCATCTTGGCAAAAATACTCCCCGCGGAGCGTTCCGCGATTTCAGCCGCAGCGCCCCTTGCCCGTGGGGCGGTTGCGGTTACAATGCAGGCAACCCCAGCCAAGGACGCATCCATGTCGATCAACGCCCCGGAAACCCAGATTGTCACCCATTGGAAAATCGCCTGCGATGGCGGTGAGGCGGCTTTGGGCCATCCGCGGGTCTGGTTGACCATCCCGGAAGCTACCGGCTTTGTCGAATGTGGCTATTGCGACAAGCGCTTTGAGATCGACCGCGCCCATGCGCATGACGATCACTGAGGTCTAAGCGTTTGCGCGCCCGGATTTTGTTGCGGGCAATCACGGTGCTGATCTGCCTGCCGTTATTGTATTTCGTGGTGGGTTTCGTTGGCGCGCTGATCCCCGGCAAACATGCCGACTTGGCCCCCGGCACCGATGTATTGATCGGGCTTGCCCGCGCGCCGATCCACTATGATTTTTTGCTGCCGATGTCGCCCGAGTTGCGCGCGCGCTATGGCTTTGCAGCAAGCGCAGGAGTGCCGATCCATGCGCCAGAGGCGGAGTGGTTGCTGGTCGGTTGGGGATCGCAAGCGTTTTACACCACGGCTGGCAGTTACGCGGATATGCAGCCGGGGGCGGTGTTTACCGCGATCACCGGCGATAAAGCCGTGTTGCATCTGGATGTGGCGGGGGATGTCGCCTCGGTTGCGGGGATTGAGTATTTCACCCTGTCGGATGCGCAATATCAGGCGCTGCTGGCCAGTCTGGAGGCGAATTTTCAGCGCGATCAGACCGGGGCTCCGCTGGCTTTGACGGCGCATTTCAATGATCACGACGCATTTTTCGCGGCGAAAGGTGATTTCAACATCCTGCATCCGTGCAATGCTTGGCTGGGCGAGACTTTGCGCGCGGCGGGGGTGCCGTTTGGGATTTGGACACCGACGCCGCAAGCGGTGGAACTGTCTTTACGTTGGCATCAAGGCTAAGCGTGTCAGGTTTAGATTGAATCGAAAACCGCTGCCTCTCGCATCCGCTCGAACGCGTTTTTCGATAAGCGGGCTTCTATCAAAACCTGACACGCTCTAGAACGCCGGGCCGCTTCGTGGCAATACTGGCCCCGGTAATGGTTAAAGGGGCGGGCAGATCATGACATTCGGCAAGGGCAACCACCTGCATCTGATCGACGGCTCGGCGTTTATTTTCCGGGCTTATCATGCGCTGCCGCCGCTGACGCGGAAGTCGGATGGCCTGCCGGTGGGGGCGGTGGCGGGGTTTTGTAACCTTTTGTGGAGCGAGTTAACCTCAACCCGCAAAGAGGCCGCACCAACGCATCTGGCGGTGATTTTTGATGCAGGCTCGATCACTTTCCGCAATGCGATCTATGACAAATACAAAGCAAACCGCCCCGAATTGCCCGAGGATTTGCGCCCGCAATTCATCTACACCCGCAAAGCCACCAAGGCGTTCAACGTCGCCTGTATCGAACAGGACGGCTATGAGGCCGACGATATCATCGCCACTTTCGCGCGCCGTGCGCGGGAAGCCGGGGGCACGGTGACGATCATCTCGTCAGACAAAGACCTGATGCAGTTGATCGGTGACGGCGTCGATATGCACGATCCGATGAAAAACAAGCGGCTTGGGCTGGATGAGGTGTTTGAAAAGTTCGGCGTGGCCCCCAATCGCGTGGTCGATGTGCAGGCCTTGGCGGGGGATTCGGTCGACAACGTGCCGGGTGCGCCGGGGATTGGCATCAAGACGGCGGCTTTATTGATCCAGGAATATGGCGATCTGGAAACTCTGCTGGAGCGCGCGGGTGAGATCAAACAGCCCAAGCGGCGCGAGGCTTTGGTGGATAACGCCGACCTGATCAGGATTTCCAAACGCTTGGTGCAGTTGGACGGCGATATGCCGCTGGATGTTAGCCTTGACGCATTGGAGGTGAAGCCAGTTGAGGCCGAGGTAGTGATGGGCTTCCTGCAAGAGATGGAATTCACCACCCTGACCAAGCGGGTGTCGGAGCGCTTGAAAGTGGCGGCTCCGGTCGCTGATCCTGTGACGCTGGCTGAGGCGGTTGAGGTGGAGGCGGCGGTGCAGCTGCCGTTCGATGTGGCCGGGTATGAGAAGATCGACACGATGGCGGCGCTGGGCGCTTGGATCGCGCGGATTGTTGAGGTTGGGCATGTGGCGGTGGATACCGAGACCACCAGCTTGGATGAGATGAAGGCGGAACTGGTGGGGATTTCTTTGTGCGTCGATGCCGGGAAGGCTGCCTATATTCCGCTGGGGCATAAGCAGGGCGGCGGCGATCTGTTTGGATCGTCGGAACTGGTGGCGGGGCAGTTGGGGCTTGAGGCGGTGCTGGCGGCGTTGAAGCCAATATTGGAAGATGCTTCGATCCTGAAAATCGGCCAAAACATGAAATATGACTGGAAGATTTTCAAGCGCTATGGCGTCGAGGTCGGGCCGTTTGACGACACCATGCTGATGAGTTCGGCAATGCAGGCGGGGCTGAATGGGCATGGCATGGATGCTTTGTCCGAGAAGTATCTGGGGCATATCTGTATTCCGATCAAGCAGTTGATCGGCTCGGGCAAGTCGGCGGTGACGTTTGATCGGGTTTCGGTCGACGATGCCGTTAAGTATGCGGCGGAGGATGCGGATGTCACCTTGCGGCTGTGGGCGTTGTTCAAGCCTCAGTTGCATCGGGCGCGGGTGACGACGGTGTATGAGACCTTGGAGCGGCCCTTGGTGCCGGTGCTGGCGCGGATGGAGATGGCCGGCGTTCAGGTGGACCGCGATACTTTGAGCCGGATGTCGAACGCCTTTGCGCAGAAGATGGCGGGGTTGGAGGCGGAGATTCAACAGGTGGCTGGGCAGCCGTTTAATGTGGGCTCCCCCAAGCAGTTGGGCGAGATCCTGTTCGACAAGCTGGGCCTGCCGGGTGGCGAGAAGGGCAAGACCGGGGCTTATGCCACCGGGGCGGATGTGTTGGAGGATCTGGCGACCGAGCATAAGCTGCCGGGCTTGGTGCTGGATTGGCGGCAGTTGGCCAAGCTGAAATCGACCTATACCGATGCGTTGCAGGATCATATCAATGCGGACACCGGGCGGGTGCATACCTCGTATTCGATCACCGGAGCGGTGACCGGGCGTCTGGCCTCGACCGATCCGAATTTGCAGAACATTCCGATCCGGTCCGAGGAGGGGCGGCGGATCAGGGAAGCGTTTGTGGCCCCGAACGGCAAGGTACTGGTCTCGCTGGACTATAGCCAGATCGAGCTGCGGATTTTGGCACATGTGGCGGATCTTGGCGCGCTGCAACAGGCGTTCAAGGACGGCATTGATATTCACGCGCTGACGGCGAGCGAGATGTTCAATGTGCCGCTTGATCAGATGACCTCGGATATTCGCCGTAGGGCCAAGGCGATCAACTTTGGGGTGATCTACGGGATTTCGGGGTTTGGCCTCGCGCGGAATTTGCGGATCCCACGGGCGGAAGCGCAGGGATTTATTGATCGGTATTTTGAGCGGTTTCCGGGTATCAAGGAATATATGTCAGAAACCGTGGCGTTTGCGCAGAAGAACGGCTTTGTGCAGACTCTGTTTGGCCGCAAAATCCACACGCCCGAGATCAATGCCAAGGGGCCGGGGGCGGGGTTTGCCAAGCGCGCGGCGATCAATGCGCCGATTCAGGGCACGGCTGCGGATGTGATCCGGCGGGCGATGATCCGTATGCCGGCGGCGATTGCCGATTTGCCCGCCACGATGCTGTTGCAGGTGCATGACGAATTGCTGTTCGAGGTTGAAGAAGGCGCGGCGCAGGCGCTGATCAAGGTGGCGAAGGATGTGATGGAGGGGGCCTCGCACCCCGCCGTGCATCTGAAGGTGCCGTTGACTGTTGAGGCTGGGGTTGGTGCTACTTGGGCTGCGGCGCATTAGGTGAAGGCTGGGGGGCTCGCCCCCCAGACCCCGAGGATATTTGAGCAGAGAGGATGACCGAGGTGATCCAGAACTGGGCAGAGTTGAAGGCTTTTGCTCTGGGCATGGACTTGCCCGAGATCACGTTGGCGACGCCTTGGGGGCATGAGGCGTTGAAGGCTTTTGGCAAGATGTGGTGCTATTGGTCGTATTACGAAGACGCGGCGGTGTTCAAAGCCAGCCGCGATGAACGCGAGATGTTGATGGCGGCAGAGCCTGCAACGTTCTTTCTGCATCCGCATTATGCGCCGTATAACCTTGTGTTGGTGCGGGGTGGCCGGATTGATCCGGGTTGGGCGCAGGCGCGGCTGTTGCAGCAGTGGCGCGATGCGGCACCGAAGCGGTTTTTGAAGGACTGGGATGCGCGATGACGCTGCTGGCTTTTGCAACGTCTGCGAAGTGGCATGCGTGGCTGGCGGTGAACCACGATCACGCCAGCGAAGTTTGGGTTTTGTATCACAAAAAGGGCGCGGGCGTGGCCTCGATCGACTGGCAACAGGCGGTGGTGGAAGCATTGGTTTGGGGCTGGATTGACGGTGTGCGTAAGACGCAGTCTGAGACTCAATGGATTCAGCGGTTTACGCCGCGCAAGGCGGGGTCGGCGTGGAGCCAGATCAACCGCGCCCATGCAGAGCGGTTGATGGCTGAGGGGCGGATGCAGGCGGCGGGGTTGGCGGCGGTTGCGGTGGCGAAAGCCAATGGGCGGTGGGAAGCGACCTATTCGGGAGGCAAAGGCGCTGATTTGCCGCTGGATTTTCTGGAGGCTTTGGCGGCGGCACCGCAGTCAGCGCGGGATCAGTTTGCGACTTTGGATGCGAAGGGGCGCTATGCGATTTACTATCGGCTGACCACGGCGAAGCGCCCGGAAACCCGTGCCAAGCGGCTGGCGGAGTTCATCGCAAAACTGACGCGGGGCGAGGGGCCGCTTATCGCTTCCTGACGGGCGCTCTGCGCTGCGGGCAGCGCAGAGCGCCCGTCAGGGCCGATAAGCGATCAGGCGCGCTCGACGCGGAGTTGGTAGCAGTTGTTGCGCGCAGAGCGGATGTGGACATAGGCGATGCGCGGATCGTTCAGGCGGGTCTCGGCCTCGGCAGCAATCGTCGCGGTGGCGACGACGGCGCCGGTGCCGTAGACGATGCGGTTCTCGGTGGAATAGCCCCTTATGATGTAATCGGGCGAGGCGAGGATTTCGGGGATGTCGGAGCTGCCGCCTGCTGCGCAAGCCTCGGCGCAGAGGAAGATCGGGCCGAGTTCGGCATAAGGCTGCGGCGCGGGGAAGGGGCGGTGGGCGAGGATCAACATGCCTGCGCCTTTGGGGATCATCTGCAGGCAATGGCGGCAGGGGTTGCCTGTGCCGTCGGAGATGTGGCGCTCGGGTTTTTGGCCGTTGGCGTCTGGGCCGCCGACTTGAAAGGCGCGAGCGGTTTCGGTGGGGATCGGGGTGAAGCGGATCATTTGGGGCCTCTGGGTTAGGATGGGGCCAGATAGCGCTGCGAGGGGGTTTCAGGCGACCCGGAACCTGCGGTTAAGGAATCTGCTTTATCCTTGATCGGAATTGACCCCCAGAGCGGACGGAGTCTGATGATCTTGATGAGACTGCAGCGCAAAGCCAAACCGCCTTAACGCGCGATCAGCGGACCCATGACTTTGCCGCCCAAGATATGCAGGTGGTAATGCGGCACCTCTTGCATGCCATGCGGGCCTGCGTTGGTGATGGCGCGGTAGCCCATGCCGGGGGCGACGCCGACGATCTCGCAGACCTTGGCGCAGGCGCGGTGGAAATCCACGATCTCCTCGGCGCTGGCATTGGCCGCGAAGTCATCAAACGTAGCGTAGGGGCCTTTCGGGATCACCAGCACATGCACCGGAGCATGCGGGGCGATGTCGTGGAAGGCCAAACTATGCGGCGTTTCCAGCACGGTTTTGTTGGGGATTTCGCCGCGCAGGATGCGGGCGAAGATGTTTTGCGGGTCATAGGCGTATTGCATCGGTCAATCCACAAACAGATATTCGGTAGCGGCAATTTCGCGCGCCTTCTCTGGCGAGATATCAAGGAATTCGGCCAGAGGCACGGTGTTTTCGTCAATGCTGGCACTTTGGCGGACGCGCAGCAGATTGGGGAAGCCCGCGTCGCGGATGCGGTCTCCCTCAAATTTCACATCATAGCGTATGGTGGGCAGCAACCGTTCGATGGTGTCTTTGGGGGTGCTGTCAGAGGCCAGACCAACGCGTATCGCATGGCCGATCAGATAGTCATCGGTGAAGTCACACTCAATCTCAAGCAGGCGGACCTTGGCCTTGTCGTTGTAGAAATCCTGCATCAGATCGACATTGGCGGGGTCAATGCAGATCACCAACTGATCGGTTTGCCAGTAATCGAACAACACCCGCATCAGCGCGCGGCGGTGGCGGGTGCGCTTTTCCAAGGTGGATTGGATGCCGCCCAGGTCGGGCAGCGGGGTCGAGGCCTCATTGAACAGATAATCCAGCGCGGGCAGGTTGGTGACTTGGCGCACGCGTTCGACCAAGCGTTTCGCGACATGCCATTTCTTGCAGGTGACCATCATCAGCGTGCGGTGGCGGCCCAGAGAGCTTTCGGTTTCCCAGAACCTTGGCGCGAAACGGCGGCCGACGCGACCCCTGCCCGAGATGAATTTGAACAGGCTGCGGCCCTCGTTTGAGATCGCAAAGCGCACGCCTTTTGCGGCGTAAAGCTTGCCGAGCCGGTCTTTCAGATCGGCGGCATCCGGGCTGATTTTGCGGGCGAACAGGTAATCCTGACTGATCAGCAGGTCGTAATTGTCGTTATAGAAGGTCACCGGCATACCGTAATCGGTGAACATCAGGAAGGTCAGGGTGCGGGTGCGCAGTTCTGCCTCAGGCACCAGATGGCGGACGATGGTTTGGAAAAACGTCTCATCGGGTATCCAGGTGGTGCGGAAGAACCGCATCACGTCGCGGCGTTTTTTGGTGAACTCCAGCACCGATTCCACGGTGCGGCGGCGCAGGCACCACCACTGGCTGCCGATCTGCATGGCGATGTCGGCGGGGACGTGGCGGGTCAGGCCGAGTTTGTCTTGCCACTTCATCGAGGCGTAGAACAGCGCCTTGTGGGTGCGCTCATTGAAGTAATGGCGGTAGATCAGGCGTTCTTCCTTGATGCCGGTCTTGATCCAGTCGGAGTTGAAGAAATCGACGCTTTCGATGTAATCGACTTCTTCGCGGTCGAGAAATTTATGGGCGAATTCTGCGGATTTGATCGGCATGCAGTCGCCCGACAGCATGTAGAAATGGGTAGCGCGCGGGAAGGCCTCAACTGCGGCCTCGACGGCCATCAGGGTGGCTTCGACCAGCGACCATTCGCCCCAGCCGCATTTGGCGCGGCGTTTGGTGAAGGTGACGTTGGGGTTGGCGGTGAGAACGCTTCGGATTTTATCGAAATCCGACGGCTTGGCGCGACCATCGAAATGGATGGCCACGAAATCACCGACCGCTGTCAGCCGCTGGGCCTGAGCGATAATCCCCTCGGGATCTTTGTGGCAAAGCAGGATGTAGGCGATTCTGGCCATTTGGTGAACATTAAACCCTTGAACGCGTCATTGTTTCCCTAAATACCTTGAAGACACATTGAAAAGACAGAGTTTGTTTGCTTTTTTGTGCTGGATTGAGTTTGTGCCGGATAAGGCGCGGGCGTTTGGGAGAGTGCGGATGGGTTTCCCCGGAACTTGGATGACAGAGTCGGAATCGGTGGTCTACCGGGTGGTGCCGAAATGCGCCTGCTCGACCATCGGGCAGATCATGTTTTACTCGGATCACGGCAGGTTTTTCGATGGTGATATCCATGATGCGACGGGGGGCATGCACAAATGGGCGATTGAGGCGAGCCAGCCGCTGATAGAGCGCAACGTCAAGACGCATAAGTCTTACGCCTTTACTTGCGTGCGCAACCCCTACACGCGGATTCTATCGTCATTTTTCGATAAGATTTGCGGCATTCAGCGCAACGGCAAGCGCTATCGCGGCAATCTGGTGCCGCTTCTGGTGCAGAAATACGGCGTGCAGGTCGGCGGTGATGACGGGCAGGGCGCGTTCGATCAGATCGAAAGCTTCCGGCGGTTTTTGCTGTTTGCGCGTGACACCATCCGGTTCAAAAAGCCAATGGAGCCCGACATTCATTGGTCAGCGATGGCGGGCCATGTCTCGACCTATATCGTCAACGGCGGGCGCTATGACAAGATTTTCTTCACCGAGAAATTCGATGAGGGCATGGGCGCGGTGCTGAAAAAAATCAAGGTAAAGCATAAGGTTGATCTGAAGAAGATCCCGAAGTTCAACGAGAGCGAAGGCCATGGGCCAAAGCGGCTGCACCCGGTTGAGGATTACTTTGACGATCTGTCGCGGCATCTGGTTTGGGAAATTTACAAGCGGGATTTCCAGTTGTTCAAGTATGATTTCGACAATCCGGGCAACAAGATGCCTTTGGCCGAGGTGGATCTGGATGAGGTGCATGCCAAACTGGGCGACTAACGGCGCGCTCATCCGGCCTTACAGCCGTCTTCGCTGGGACGTGGCATAGCGAAGACGGCTGTAAGGCCGGATGAGGGGTCAGTCAGGTATTTTCATCACGATTTTGCCGATGTGACCCGAGCTTTCCATCCGCCAATGTGCGGCGGGGGCTTCGGTCAGGGCGTATTCGCTGTCAATCACCACGCGGAAGCTGCCCGCTGCGATCATCGGCCAGATGTGGGTTTCGACCTGATGCGCGATGGCGGCTTTGGCGGCGTCGGATTGCGGGCGCAGGGTCGATCCGGTCAGGGTCAGGCGGCGCATCATCATCTCGGCGAAGTTGAGCTCCACTTTGGGGCCTTGCAGGAAAGCGATCTGCACGAGGCGGCCATCATCGCACAGCGCGCGGACGTTGCGGGGCAGATAGGGGCCGCCGACCATATCGAGGATCAGATCGAAGCCGCCGAGCTTTTTGGCTTCTTCGCTGAAATCGCTGGATTTGTAGTTGAAGCACGCTTCTGCGCCCAAAGCCTCAACCGCGCGGCATTTCTCATCACTGCCAGCGGTGGCGAAGACGCGGGCCCCTAAAGCGGCGGCGATCTGCACCGCTGTGGTGCCGATGCCGGACGATCCGCCGTGGACAAGGAAACGCTCGCCTGCTTTTAATCTCCCCCGCATCACCATGTTCGACCAGACGGTGAAACAGGTTTCCGGCAGGCAGGCGGCTTCGCGCAAAGACAGGCCCTCGGGGATCGGTAAAGCGTGGGATTCGTTGCAGGCGACGTATTCGGCATAGCCGCCACCGGGCAACAGGGCGCAAACCTTGTCACCGATCTGCCAGCGGCTGACGCCGGGGCCCATCGCGACGACGGTGCCTGCGCCTTCCAATCCCGGCAGGGGAGAGGCAGAGGCGGGCGGCGCGTAGGAGCCTGCGCGTTGCAAGGCGTCGGGGCGGTTCACCCCGGCATAGGCGAGATGGATGATGATCTGGCCGTGACCCGGCACCGGGACCGGCAATGAGGCGGGCACCAGCACATCCGGGCCGCCGGGGGCAGAGATTTCCATTGCCAGCATCGAGGTGGAAAGCGTCATTGGCGGAGCCTCTTACTGTTTGGTTTGGCCGGGAAGATCGTGTGGTTGCGGGGCGCGGATTTTCTCCAGCAGTTTCAGCGGGCCAGCCAGCAGGGCTTTGGCGATCGGGTTGTTGTTTATCGCGGTCTTGGTTTTCTCAAACGTTGTGACATTGGCCAAGCGGCGATCCAGAAACGCCCAAGTATCGGCATTGTCATCCGATTGATCGCCGAGCCAGAACAGCACGGTGGTGGAATAGACCGCCGAAAGCGTGGCGCGTTTGGAATACCAGTTCAGATCGTTCGAGGTATCGCCCAAGGCTTTCCAGATTGCATCAGACGTGCCCCAGATCAGTTTCGCGCCTTCGGGGGCGTGGTGCGGCAGGCTGAACAGCGTGGTGCCACGGCGGACGAGTTCTTTATCGGCCCCAGACAAGCGCAGTTTGATCGCCAACGCGACGCGGCCCGTGTAACGCAACGCAGTCAGATCAGCGGCGGCAAGGGCTTCGGTCATCGCATGGTCGCCCAGCTGATGATAGGCGACGGCAAGGTCGATACCGCCGCGCGGGAACAAGGCGCGGCCCAAGCCTGGGACTATGCCCGAATCGGTCAGGGCGGCGTGCAGGGTGGTTTCTGACCAGCCATCAAAGGCCGCATGCGGCAGGGCGGCTTGCAGAATAAGGCTTTTAGCGGCTTCCATGCTGTGTTCCGCGGTGTTTTTATCGTCCATTTCGGTCCCCTTCCCTGCATATGGTAGACAAAGCTGCGGGGCTTTGCTATGCGCGCCAAGCCTGCACATTCAGTGCAACTCTAACTTAGGAAGGTGGTGACAACCACATGCAGGTCAGCGTCCGCGACAATAACGTTGAGCAAGCGCTTCGCGCCCTCAAGAAAAAGCTCCAGCGCGAAGGCGTGTTCCGCGAAATGAAGCTTAAGCAACATTTCGAGAAACCCTCCGTCAAGAAAGCTCGCGAATCCGCCGAAGCCGTGCGCCGTGCGCGCAAGCTCGCGCGGAAGAAGCTTCAGCGCGAAGGCGGGATGTAATTTTCGGGTTCCCGAAGATTGCCAAACGTTAGCGACACTGGAGGAGCGATCCTCACCCCGATTGACCCCCGCCCTTCACAGGTCGGGGGTTTTTCATTGCGATTATATTTAAGGCATATCGCCTGTGATATGCGCATATTGGGCATATTCAACCCGAGTCGCGTGTCTTCGCAGCAATCTGGCAACCGAAAGCGGGCATCGGCGTTTAGCTGGAAACGATCACAGCGAAAGGGCTGTCTATGCTTATGAGGTTTGGCTACGACATCTCGGTGTCCTGTGCCTATGAGACGCCGATGATCTGTATGATGTCGGTGCGCGATGAGTTGCGGGAAGCGTTGCGCGTACAATCCGCGATGGCGACGACGCCTGAGGTGGCGACGACAGTCTATAGCGATCTGTTCGGCAACACCTGCCGGCGGATGGTGGCGCAGCCCGGCCTGTTCTCTCTGCGCAGCGATTGCACGATAGAGGTCAGCGGCTTGCCCGATCCGGTGCAGCCGTGGTTGCGGCCAACACCGCTGGCGGACCTACCGGATGAGGTTTTGATCTATCTGGTCGGCAGTCGCTATTGCGAGACCGATAAGCTGAGCCAGATCGCTTGGGATATGTTTGGCCATATCGCGCCCGGTTATGCGCAGGTGCAGGCGATTTGTGATTATGTGCATAACCACATCCGGTTTGATTATATGAACGCGCGGGTGACGCGGACGGCTTATGAGGGCTGGCAAGAGGGCACCGGAGTGTGCCGCGATTTCGCGCATCTGGCGATTACGCTCTGCCGCTGCATGAACATCCCGACGCGCTATGTGAACGGCTATATCCCGGATATCGGCGTGCCAGTGACCGGGCCGATGGATTTCGCGGCTTGGATGCAGGTTTATCTGGATGGCGGCTGGCATACCTTTGATCCGCGCAACAATGTGCCGCGGATTGGCCGGGTAGAGGTGGCTTACGGGCGGGATGCGGCGGATGTGCCGCTGATCCACTCGTTTGGGCCGCATGTGTTGCAGAAGTTTACGGTTTGGGCGGAGGAAGTGCCCGCCTAGACGCTTAGGTAGTGCCGCCCACCCGCACTGCAGGTGGGCGGCGGTATGTCAGCTTGCGACTTCGGCACCGTCATTGCGCTGGATCGCCACAACTGCGGGGCGCGGCAGCCCGCCGTCTTTGAAATCGGGCCAGAGGGTTTCGACTTTGTCCAAGGTTTCGGCATTCTCAGCCGGATGCTGGACCGAGATGAACAAGGTTGTGCCATCCGGGGTGAAGCAGGGGCCAGAGGCTTCGGCCCCAATCGGGCAGGCGAACAACAGTTTCGGAAGACCGCGCGCTGGGCCTTCGGTATCAACGCCGTAAACCCCATCGGCGATGTCGAAATCATTCGCGCCATCGGTCGACACAAACATCCGGCCCTTGGGGTCGAAGGTCAGGTTGTCGGGGTTCACGAACCAGCCGTTTTCCGAGGTATCCGGGCTGAAGGTAGAACCCGTCGCCGGGTCTTTCGGGTTGCCCGCCAGCACGAACAGATCCCAGCCGTATTTCTCGGCGGTATGGTCGGCATCCATGCCAGCGCCGCCCGGTGGGATCATCTCGACAATATGGCCCCACAGGTTTTCCGGGCGGGTGTTGGCGGCGTTCAGCTTGTCTTGGGTGATTTTCTTGTTCTTGGTCATCACAGCATAAACGCGGCCCGTCACCGGGTTGGTTTCCATATCTTCCGGGCGGTCCATCGGCGTCGCCCCCAGAATGTCTGCCGCCATCCGGGCCTTGCGCACCACATCAGCCTGATCGGCAAAGCCCGCCTCGGCGGTCAGCCCGCCCGCGCCATGGGTCAGTGGCAGCCATGTCAGCGTGCCATCGGCATCATAACGCGCAACCGAAAGCGTGCCCGCATCCAGCAAATCCTTGCCAGAGGCCGGGTTGGCAGGATCGTATTTCGCTTCCGTGACAAAGCGGTAGACGTATTCGAAGTAATCGTCATCGCCCATATAGACCACAACGCGTCCGTCTTTGTTCAGCACAACGGTCGAGGCTTCGTGTGACATCCGGCCCAAAGCGGTGCGCTTGACCGGGGTCGAGGTGGCATCATAGGGGTCGATCTCAACCACCCAGTCAAAGCGGTTCGGCTCGTTGGGTTCTTTGCTCATATCAAAGCGGGTATCGAAGCGCGCGCGACCGTAATAATCCGAGCCGTCATAGCCGTAGCGCTCCAGCACAGCGGCTTCGGGATTGCCCTCGGTCGATCCGCCAAAGGTATCCGACGCACCTTCCTCACAGGTCAGCACGGTGCCCCAAGGCGTCACACCGCCCGAGCAGTTGTAGGTAGTGCCCTTGGCCATCGTGCCCGTGGGGTCAGCCGAGGTTTTCAGATGCGCATTGCCAGCCGCCGGGCCCGAGATGGTCATCGGCGTCTCAAGCGTGATGCGGCGGTTCAGCGGGCTGTCTTGCACCACACTCCAGACGCCATCCTTGCGGATAATTTCGACGATGGAATGGCCGATCGCCATGTTGCACAAAGCCACCTGCGCTTCGGTCATCTTCGCGCGCGCGTCATCTTCGGTCATGTCCGCAAACATCACGTTGGGCGAGACATATTCGTTGTTCACACAAAGAAGCCCGTGATCCGAGGTTTGCGAGCCGCGCGGCAGCGGCATGAAAGCGATGTAATCGCAGTTATAGCCGAATCGGTCGGCCTGCGAAGCGGCGTCGATCTTGGTGGGGTCAAAAGCCTCTTGCCCGGCCTTCATCGCATCGCCCCAAGCGACCACAACATCGGCCTTATAGCCCTCGGCCACATGGTGCATCTTGTCATAGATGCGGGTCAGTTCGCTGAATTGCAGGCTGGATTGTGCCGCCGCCGCATAGGCTTGGGTGGAAAACAGCGAGCCGACAAAGCCTTGGGCGGCGACAGCGCCAAGCGTGGCTCCGGCGCTTTTCAGAAAGCTGCGGCGGGAGCGGTCGGCAATGATATCGCGCATCGGGGTGTTGCTGGCGCGGTTGTGCAGATTTTCAGGGGTGTTGGTCATGACTGGAGATTCCTCTGGCTGTGCTACTTGAGGCTAGCGCGGGCGTGTAACGCGCGGGTGATGCGCGCAGCTTGGCGAAGAATGCGGCAGGTCAGACCGCGATCGCGGTGGTTTTCACCACAGTGCGCAACGCGAAGCTGGATTGCATCTGGCGCACACCGGGCAGGCGCGACAGGTGTTGGCGGTGGATGCGGGCGAAATCCTCGGTATCTTCGGCCATGATCTTGATCAGGTAATCTGCGGTGCCTGCCATCAGATGACATTCGAGGATGTCGGGGACTTTGGCGACTTCGCGCTCGAAGGCATCAAGCAGATCTTCGGCCTGAGACTGCAGGGTGATCTCGACGAATACCGTGGTGGGTTTGCCCATGCGGCGGGTGTTCAGCAAAGCGACATAGCCGTCGATATAGCCCGCTTCCTCCAGCAGCTGCACGCGGCGGTGACAGGCGGAAGGCGACAGGTTTACCCGTTCCGACAGATCGGCATTGGTAATGCGGCCGTCTTTTTGCAAAACCCCGAGGATGCGGCGGTCGGTGGCGTCCAGATCGGTGGCCATGGTGGAAATCTTTCTATCAGCGGTATTTCTTCGCAGAATCTATCACGGATCAAGCTGGGCGTCATTAAAGTTTCAAAGCATTTGCAACGGATCAGGTTCAAGCTGACGGGCAGGGACGCAGAGTCCATCAGGGAGAGAGCTTATGAAAATCGGATGTCCGAAGGAAATCAAACCGCAAGAATTTCGCGTTGGCATGACGCCGAATGCCGCGCGCGAAGCGGTGCTTGCGGGTCATGCTGTGATGATCGAAACCGGGGCCGGCAATGGCGCTGGGTTTACCGATGGCGATTATATTGCAGCGGGGGCGGCGATTGTCGGCACGGCAGCGGAAGTGTTTGCCGCCGCCGATATGATCGTGAAGGTGAAAGAGCCGCAGCCGGTGGAACGCGCGATGCTGCGTGCGGGACAGATGTTGTTCACCTATCTGCATCTGGCCCCAGACCCGGATCAGACGCGGGATTTGCTGGCCTCAGGTGCCACTTGCATCGCCTATGAGACGGTGACGGATGATCGCGGTGGGTTGCCGCTGCTGGCGCCAATGTCGGAAGTGGCAGGGCGGCTGGCACCCCAAGTCGGGGCGTGGACCTTGCAGAAGGCCAATGGCGGGCGCGGCGTGTTGATGGGCGGCGTGCCGGGCGTGTTGCCTGCGCGCGTGCTGGTGATCGGCGGCGGGGTGGTGGGCACCCATGCCGCGAAAATCTCGGCCGGCATGGGTGCGGATGTGACGGTGCTGGACCGCTCGGTCAATCGGCTGCGCTATCTGGATGATGTGTTCGGCGGGCAGTTCAAATGCGGCTACGCCGATGCGGCGACGACGATTGAGCTGGCGCGGCAAGCTGATCTGATCATCGGCGCGGTGCTTATTCCGGGGGCGGCGGCACCCAAACTGATCTCACGCGCGCAACTGGCCGAGTTGAAGCCGGGCGCAGCACTGGTCGATGTGGCGATTGATCAGGGCGGCTGTTTTGAGACTTCGCGGGCGACCACGCACCAAGATCCGATCTATGAAGTCGATGGCATCATGCATTACTGCGTGGCCAACATGCCGGGGGCGGTGGCGCGGACTTCGACTTTGGCTTTGGGCAATGCGACGATGCCGTTCCTGCTGGCCTTGGCGAACAAAGGCTGGAAGCGGGCTTGCGCCGAGGACAAACACCTGCTGGCCGGGTTGAACGTCCATGCCGGTAAGCTGACTTATGCGGCGGTCGGGGCGGCTTTGGGCTTGCCGGTGATCACCGGGGTCGAGGCTTTGGCAATCTGAAAACAGGTGCGTTTGCGGCGGGCATCGAGCCCGCCGCAAACGCGCTGCCGGGCTTGCTTATACAATGGCACGATGAAAAGGCCCCCGACAAGATCGGGGGCCTTTTGCGTGGGGTGGTCGGCTTTTTTGCCAGCAGCCAGAGGCTGACTTACTTTTTCACAGCAGTCAGAATGTCTTTCAGCACGTCAAGTTCGGTCGGGCCAGCCGGAGCCGCCGGGGCCTCTGCCTTCTTCGGCATCAGTCTGTTCATGGACTTCACCAGCATGAACACAACAAAGGCAATGATCAGAAAGTTGATTACAGCGGTGATGAAAGAGCCATAAGCCAACACAGCAGCGCCTGAATCGCGTGCCGCTGCAAGGCTTGCGCCTTCGGGAACAGTGCCCTTAAGCACCACGTACATGTTACTCAGATCGACGTTGCCCAAAATCAGGCCGATAATCGGGTTGATCATGTCTGCCACAAGGCTGCCGACAATCGCGGTGAAGGCAGCGCCGATGATGATACCTACGGCGAGGTCCATCACATTGCCCTTCATGATGAAGGTCTTGAATTCGTTAATCATTTACTGTTCCCTTGGCTGTTTCCGCCGTTTCGGCGTGATTGGGTGCCCGCGACATCGCGTAACGCACGCAATATGCCACAGCTTTTCGACCCGATCAGGGGGAATTTTCCGTCCGAGTGAACAAAATGGCCGTATTCCGGCAGTTTATACCGGAGATTTGCCAGTTACGCGCCATAGGGCACCCAAATTGTTTTCACATCCGTCGCGGCGCGCAGGAAAGTGCGGCCTTCGCCCTCGGTGATCCAATCGCGGGAGTGGCCGTTGTTGACCCATGTGCGCTTGATGTTTCCGGCGGACTCTTTCTCGATCAGGGTGGAGAGGTTGCTGGCGGAGAAGCTCCATACGGCGTCAATATCGCGGTGGCCTGCGAGGGGTTTGGCGAGTTCGGTGTGCGCGCCGGTGACGATGTTGACGACGCCTGCGGGCAGGTCTGAGGTGTCGAGCACTTGGTAGAAATCGGTGGCGGCCAGCGGGAACGGCTCGGACGGCACGAGGATGCAGGTGTTACCCATCGCGATGGCGGGGGCCATCAGCGAGATCAGACCAAGTAGGGGCGCATCGTCGGGGCAGAGCGCGCCAATGACGCCGCAGGGCTCATTCATCGCCAGCGCCACGCCGCGCAGGGGCACGGATTTCACCGCGCCGTCGAATTTATCGGCCCAAGCGGCATAGCTGAACAGGCGGGCGATGGAAGCCTCAACCTCGGCCTCGCCGGAGCGTCCGGTCAGGTCGCGAAGGCGGCCCGCGAACTCTGTCGCACGGGCGGAGAGGTTTTCGGCGATGTAGAACAGGATTTGCGCGCGGGCATGGGCGGTGGTTTTGGCCCAGGATTTCGCGGCATGGGCGGCCTCGACCGCGTTGCGGATGTCCTTGCGGTTGCCGAGGCCCGCGTGGCCCAAGAGCTTGCCTTTCGGCGACCAAATGGGAAGCGAGTAGCCGCCATCGGGGCGGGCTTGTTTGCCTGCGATGTAGAGTTTGGCGGTGCGGTCGATGCTGGAGGCCTCGATGATGGCGGGGGGCGCAAAGGCTTTGATCGGGCTCAGCGGTTTGGTCGCGCGGATGGGTTTGAGATAGGCCATCAGACCCTCCCAGCCGCCCTCACGGCCAAAACCGCTTTCGCGCACACCGCCAAAACCAGCGGCGGCGTCGAACAGGTTGGTGGCGTTGACCCAGACCACGCCCGCCTTGATCTTCGGGGCCACGTCGAGGGCGAGGTTGATGTTTTCCGACCAGATGGTCGCGGCGAGACCGTATTTGGTGTTATTCGCCAGCTCTACAGCTTCGGTCGGGGTGCGGAAGGTCATGGCGACCAGCACGGGGCCGAAGATTTCTTCCTGCATCAGGGTGGAAGCGGCGGAAAGCCCGGTGATCAGGGTGGGCGGGTAGAAGCAGCCATCAGGCACGGTGCAGGCGGCGTGGTAGGTTTCGCCGTCTTGGTTGGTGTCCACCATGCTCTTGATCGTGGCGAGTTGCGCCGGGTCGACGATGGCCCCCACGTCGATGCATTTGTCCAAGGGGTCACCAAGGCGCAGCCCATCCATCCGGCGTTTCAGCTTTTCGTAGAAACGATCCGCAATGCCTTCCTGGATCAACAGGCGGCTTCCGGCGCAGCAAACCTGGCCTTGGTTGAACCAGATCGCATCGACGAGGCCCTCGATGGCGCTGTCCACATCGGCGTCGTCGAACACGATATAGGGGGATTTTCCACCAAGTTCCAAGGTCAGGGCCTTGCCAGAGCCTGCGGTGGCCTCGCGGATTTTGCGGCCCACGACGGTCGATCCGGTGAAGGCGATTTTATTCACATCGGGGTGGTTGACGAGGGCAGCCCCGGTGTCGCCGTCGCCGGTGACGATGTTCAAAACGCCCTTCGGCAGACCAGCCTCACGGGTCAGCTCTGCAAACAGCAAAGCGGTGAGCGGGGTGTATTCGGCGGGTTTCAGTACCACAGCGTTGCCTGCGGCGAGGGCGGGGGCGACTTTCCATGCCAGCATCAGCAGCGGGAAGTTCCACGGGATGACGGCTCCGCACACACCGAGGGGCGCTTGGCCGGGCAGTTCGGCGTCGATCAGTTGCGCAAGGCCCGCGTGATAGTAGAAATGCCGCGCGACAAGCGGGATGTCGATATCGCGCGATTCGCGGATCGGTTTGCCGTTGTCCATGGTTTCCAGCACGGCGAGCAGGCGGGCATGTTTCTGCACCAGCCGGGCGAGGGCGTAGAGGGCTTTGGCGCGGGCATGGCCGGGCAGTTTCGCCCATTTCGGCTGGGCATGGCGGGCGGCTTTGACTGCCGCATCGACATCGCTGGCGCTGCCTTGGGTGACAAGCGCGAGCGGTTTCGCGGTGGCGGGGTTTTTCGTCTCAAACACCTCGCCGAGTTTGGTGAACGCGCCGTCGATCCAGTGGCCGAAGCTTTGGTGTTTGGTCAGCCAAGCCATCACCTCGGCATTGCTTTCGGGGGCGGGGCCATATGCCATGCTGTCGAAGATCTCGCGGACGGTGGGAGTGGTCATGGCATTGTCCTTTGGCAGGGCGGCAGGCTTTGAGCGGGAGCGGGTGCGGCAGGCGTGCGCCTCCGGCGGGAATATTTGGGCCAAGATGAAATTGGGAGGGCGGGCATCAGGTTACCCCATCGCGTGGCGGTTGGACGCCGAGTATTGGCCGGTCAGGTGGTGTTCCAGCTGACGCTCGATATCGCCCAGCAAGGAGGACGCGCCGAAGCGGAACAGATCGGGTTGCAGCCAAGCGTGGCCGAGTTCATCTTTCATCAGCGCCAGATACAGCAGCGCATCTTTGGCCTTGGCAATGCCGCCCGCGGGTTTGTAGCCGACCTTGATGCCGGTGCGGTCTTGGTAATCGCGGATGGCGCGGATCATGGTGAGGGTGACGGGCAGGGTGGCGTTGACGGCTTCTTTGCCGGTGGAGGTCTTGATGAAATCGGCCCCGGCCATCATGCAGACCAGCGACGCGCGGGCGACGTTGCGCAGGGTTTGCAACTCGCCCGTGGCGAGGATGGCTTTGACATGCGCCTCGCCACATTCGGCGCGCATCTCGCGCATTTCGTCATAAAGCGCCTGCCAGTTTCCGGTCAGCACATGGCGGCGCGAAATCACGATGTCGATTTCTTTCGCCCCGGCGCGGACGCTTTCGCCGATTTCGGCGATGCGCAGATGATAGGGCGACAGGCCAGCGGGGAAGCCTGTGGAGACGGCGGCGACCGGGATATTTGTGCCTTCCAGCGCCCGGACTGCCGTGCCGACCATCTCGTGATAGACGCAGACCGCTCCGGTGGTCAGGCCTTGCAAGCCCAATTTGTCAAGCATCCATGGGGCGACGGGCTGGCGGGCTTTGGCACACAGGCGTTTGACGCGGCCTTCGGTATCGTCGCCCGACAGGGTGGTGAGGTCGATCAGGCTGATGGCTTTCAAGAGCCACGCCGCTTGAAAGTCTTTTTTAACCGAGCGTCTGCCGCCTATGGTGCCCGCGCGGCGCTCGATGGCGGAAGTGTTGGCTTGCACGCCCGCCACCCAATCCAGATCCAGCGCCATGCCGGGATTGCGGGTGTGGGTCAGCGTCGGCAGCTGGGTTTTGGTCTCGGTCAGGGTTTGCATCGGGGCCTTACCTTTTGGGTTGACGGCAGAGTGCGCTGGAGAGGGGCGGGGTGGCAAGGGGGGTGATGCGGTCGGTGGGCGGGATTTGACCGATGGGTTAAATCTGCGGTGGCGCATATTGGAGCGAAATCCTGCCAACCATATTGCGGGGGCTTATCGGCCCTGGCAGGCCTCTGCGCTTGACACTGCGGAAGCCAGCAAGGAGCGCCCGTCAGGGAGCGACGCGCGGCGGTTTGTCTGGCCGCTCCCCCGCCCATGGGGCTTCGGTACCGGTGGGCGGCAGGTCAGGGCGGACAAGGTGGCGGTGGGCTTTGGCCAGCATCAGGCCCGACAACGGCGCGGTCAGGAACAGGAAAGCCGCGACCATCACGCCTTGCCAGCTGGCAGTTCCGGTTTGCCACAGCATGGTGAGGGCGGCGGCGATCAGGGACGCTCCGACGCCGACCGTGGTGGCCTTGGTGGGCGCATGCAGGCGCTGCATCGGCTCGCGCAGTTTCAGCAGGCCAAGGCTGCCGATCAGCCCAAAGCTGCCGCCGATGATCAGCAGGGCGGAGATGAGCAGTTCGATGGTGAAGCTCATTCGATGATGCCCCCGCGCAGCAGGAATTTGCAGAAGGCAATGGTCGAGATAAAGCCGGTCATCGCCAGCAGCAGGGCGGCGTCGAACACAACGGTGGAGTGGGTTTGCACGCCGTAAAGCACGATCAGCGCGATGATGTTGATCACCATTGTGTCCACCGTCAGGATGCGGTCTGGCATGGTGGGCGCAGTGGCAAGCCGCCACAGGTTCAGTATCAGCGCAAGGGCAAAGCAGGCGATGGCGAAGGTCAGCGCATAGGTCAGCATCAGCGGAAAATCCTTTGCAACAGGGTCTCATAGCGAGATTTGATCTCGGCGCGGGTGGCGCCGGGGTCAGGCGCGTGCAGGGCGTGGATCAGCAGCGCCTTGTTATCGGCGGAAAATTCGGCGGTCAGCGTGCCGGGGGTCAAGGTGATGGTGCCTGCCAGCAGGGCAATGGCCTCGGGGCAGGGCAGATCGACGGGCACGCTGATCCATGCGGATTTGATCTGGCCAGCGGGCATGAACAGGATGATGCGGGCGACCTGGATACTGGCGATGATCACATCGTAGAGCACGAGGGCGAGGTAGCCGATCAGCCGCAAAGGGTGGCGGATTTTCGGGCGGCCCGGCCAGTAGGCTTGGGTCGCAAGCGGGATGAGTGTGGCAAGCAGGGCGGCCATCAGCAGCGCGTTCAGCGACAGGCTGCCCGCAAGCAGCAGCCATGCGAGAAACAGCGTGGCCGACAGCATCGGGTGGGGGAACAGGCGGCTCATTCGGTTCCCCCAAGGTGGTTGGCGGCGATGTAGGCAGTGGGACTGTGCAGGGCCTTTGCGGTTAGGGTCAACCCGTCGGTGATCGGGCCTGCGGCGATGGTCAGGGCGGTGAGGACGGCGAGGCAGAGCATTATCGCGGCTTTGCTTTGGGTTGGGGCCTCGGCGCTGGGGAATTTCCAGAACAGATCAGAGCCCTGCCGCGCAAAGCCGATCATGGTCAGCAGCGAGGCTATCAGAATGGCAGCCCATGCGATGGCGTCGCCGCGCAGCGCGTCGAGGATCAACAGTTTGCCGACGAAGCCTGATAGCGGCGGCATCCCGGCTATGGCGATGGCGGCGGCCATGAAAAGTGCTGCGGTCAGGCCGTCGCGACGGCTGCGGGCAAGGTCGGCGATCAGAAATAGTGCTGCGGCAGCAAAGGTGGAGTGGATCAGGTAATAAAGGGCGGCGGCGGTGGCTTGCGGGGTAAAGGCCGACACCGCCAACAACAGCGTGCCCATTGAGCCAATGGCGGCGAAGGCGATTTGGCGCGGCAGGCTGCGGGTGCCGAGGGTGCCCAAGGCTCCGATGGCAATGGTGGTGAGGGCGGCGGGGTAAAGCAGGCTGGCGATCAGCGTGGTGGTGGCGGGCAGGTCGGTCGGGAACACCAGGGTGCCAAAGCGGATCAGCGCGTAGGCCCCGACTTTGGTCATCACTGCGAACAGCGCGGCGATGGGGCCGGGGGCATTGGCATAGGTGCCGGGCAGCCAGAATTGCAGCGGCACCAATGCGGCTTTGACGGCAAAGACCAGCATCAGCAGTACAGCCGCCACGCGGATCAGGGCGGTGTCACCCGCCGGGATTTCGGGCAGTTTCTGCGCCAAGTCGGCCATATTGAGCGTGCCTGTGGTGCTGTAAATCGTCGCCAACGCGAACAGGAACAGCGTCGATCCCAGCAGGTTGAACGCCACATATTGCACGCCCGCGCGGATGCGGGCCTCACCGCCGCCATGCACCATCAAGCCGTAAGACGCGATCAGCAGCACCTCGAAGAACACGAACAGGTTAAAGGCGTCGCCGGTCAGGAACGCGCCATTCAGTCCCATCAGTTGGAACAGGTATAGCGCGTGGAAGTGGCGGCCTTTGGTGTCCCAGCCGGTGATGATGCTGTGGATCAGGATGATCATGGCAAGCGCAGAGGTTAGCAGCAGCATCAGGGCTGACAACCCATCAAGCACCAGCGCGATGCCGAACGGTGCGGGCCAATTACCCAAAAAATAGGCTTGGGTGGGGGCTTGACTGAGGGTGATAGCAAGGGCCAGCAGGGCGATTGTGCCGATGACAGAGAGGACGCGTTGCAGGATCAGCGCATCACGGGCGAACAGGATAATGCAGCCTGCCAAGATGGCGGGCAGGATAACGGGCAGGATCAGCATCTGATTCATGGCTGATCCTTAGGCTCAGAGTCGCTCTCGTAGCCGCGAACGTGTTTGGGGTCTGCGCTGATGGCGTCGGGCTCTACACCAAGGTCGATGCGGTCGTGGCCTGCGGTCAGATAAGCCCCCAGCGCCATGATCACCAGCACCGCCGTCATCCCGAAGGAAATCACGATGGCGGTCAGCACCAAGGCTTGCGGCAGTGGGTCGGTGTATTGGCTACCCTCGCTGATGATAGGGGCTGCATTCAGTCTGATCCGGCCTGAGATGAACAGGAACAGATTGACCGCATAGGACAGTAGCGACAGGCCCAAGATCACCGGAAACGTGCGGGCGCGCAGCATCAGATAGATGCCGCAGGCGGTCAGGGTGCCGATGGCGCTGGCGATTAGGATCTCCATCAGCAGGCACCTCGCGGTTTTGCGAGGCGGGCGAGGGCATCCAGCGCCAGCATCACCGCGCCCAACACGCAGAGGAACACGCCAAGGTCGAACAGCGCGGCGGTGGCAAGTTCGAAATCCTGCAACGGGGCCGGGTGGATGTGGGTGTAGTTCGAGGTCAGGAACGGACGGCCCGCAACGAAAGACCCGACCCCGGTGGCGCTGGCGATCAACACGCCTGCGCCGATCATCGCATGGTAAGGTATGCGGCGGCGGGCGGCGGCCCAGTCTTGGCCACTGGCGATATATTGCATGACGAAACCGATGGCGAAGACCAGCCCAGCGACAAAGCCGCCGCCGGGTTGGTTGTGGCCGCGCAGGAACAGATAGATGCCCACCAGCATCGCCATCGGCAGGATCAGCCTTGTGGCGGTTTGCAGCATGATCGGGTGCGGATCGCCGGCATCAATGGAGTCGGGGCCTGTGGTTTGGTTGGGGCGGACGGCCCATTTAGTGCCAAGCAGGCTTTCGGTCAGCGCAAAGATCAGCAAAGCGGCGATGCCGAGGACGATGATCTCGCCGTAAGTATCATAGCCGCGGAAATCGACGATGATGGTGTTGACGGCGTTGTGGCCGCCCGCCCCCGGCAGCGATTGCGCAAGATGGAAGGCAGAGATCGGCGGGAAGATCGCGTCACGGGTCATCAGCGGATAGGCGAGGGCGGCGGTGGCGGTGCCTGTGGTAAGGGCGAGGGCGGCATCGCGGAGTTTGCGCAGCGTCGCGGTCTTGCGCGGGGTGGTCTTGGGCAAGAAGTTCAGCGCCAGCAACATCAGCGCAACGGTGACAACCTCAACCGTGATCTGGGTCAGCGCAAGGTCGGGGGCCGAGAGGTAAGCGAAACCCGCCGACAGGATCAGGCCCACGATTCCCACCAACAGCAGCGCCAGCAGGCGTTTGCGGTGTAGGGTGGTGGCGGCAATGGCGGCGGTGATCAGCAGGGTGAAGCCCACGGCAGGGGCAGCGGAGACGGCGGTAAGAGCGCGGCTGCCGGGCAGGCTTTCAGCGGAGTGGTAGGCATAAAAGCCAAGCGTCAGGATGCTCAGCAGCGCAAGGCTGAAGGCGCGCGACAGGCTGCCGTTGTGCAGCTTCTCGGTGAAGGTTTGGGCGGTTTGTGTGAGGGCGGTGAGGCTTGCGTCAAACATCGCTTTGGCCTGCGGTTTTGGCGCCGCATCCCAGATCCGGCGTAGGCGCGGATAGAGGCCAAGGGTGATCAGCGCGCCGCCGATTGCGGCAAGCGACATCCAAAGGGCGGGGGATGCCAGACCGTGCCAGAGGGCGATGTGGGCGTGAATTGGCGCGCCTGTGGTGGCAGATGTGGCGGCATCCACCAGCCATGCGGTGAGCGGCATCGGGGCGAGGCCAATAGCCACGACAAGCGCGGCAAGGATCGCGGGGGGCAGCCAGAGGCCGAGGGTGGGGTCGTGTGGGGCATGGGCATAGGCGGGCGTAGGGCCGAGGAAGGTGTAAGTCAGGAACCGCAGCGAATAGGCGACGGACAGCAGGGCGGCGATGGTCGCCAGCGCGGGGATGATCCATGGGGCGGTCTGGGCGGCTTCCTCCAGCATCATCTCTTTCGACAGAAAGCCGTTCAGCGGTGGGATACCCGCCATCGACAGCGTCGCGATGGTCGCCATGCCAAAGGTGATCGGCATGGCGCGTCGCAGGCCGCCCAAGGCGCGGATATCGCGGGTGTGGGTGGCGTGATCGACAATACCCGCCAGCAGGAACAACGCGGCTTTGAACGTGGCATGGCAGAGGATGTGGAAGATCGCGGCGGTGGCCGCAGCCTTGGTGCCTAGGCCAAAAAGGAAGGTGATCAGCCCCAGATGGCTGACGGTGGAATAGGCGAGGATGGCCTTCAGATCATCCTTGAACAGCGCCACCTTGGCGGCGAAGGCCATGGTGATCAAACCCGCCGAGGTGACGATCCAGAACCATTCCGGGGTGCCCGACAGCACCGGCCAGAGCCGGGCGATCAAGAACAACCCGGCTTTCACCATGGTTGCCGAGTGCAGATAGGCAGATACCGGAGTGGGGGCGGCCATCGCATGCGGCAGCCAGAAATGGAACGGGAATTGCGCCGATTTGGTGAAAGCGCCGAGCAAGATCAGGATGAGGGCGGGCAGATACAGCGGGCTGGCTTGGATGGCGGCTTTCTGGGTCAGGATCGTGGAAAGGTCATAGCTGCCCGCGATATGCCCCAAGATCATCAGGCCTGCGATCAAGGCAAGGCCCCCCGCGCCTGTTGTCGCAAGCGCCATCCGCGCGCCTTGGCGGGCTTGCGGCAGATGGCTCCAGAATCCGATCAGCAGGAAGGACGACAGCGAGGTCAACTCCCAGAACACCAGCAAAAGCAGGATGTTATCGGACAGCACAATCCCCAGCATCGCGCCTTGGAACAGCATCAGGTAGGTCAGGAAGCGGGCGTAGGGCTCGGAGGCGTCGAGGTAAAAGCAGGCATAGGCTTGGATCAACAGACCGATGCCGAGGATCAGCAGGGCGAACAGCAGGGCAAGGCCGTCAAGCCGGAAATTGGCATCAAGGCCAAGGCTGGGCAGCCAGTTGATCTGGGTGGTGATCGTGTCGCCCGCCATGATCGCGGGCAGCTGGTACAGGATCAGGGCGAGGGCGGTGGCGGTGAACAGGGCGACGGTCAGGGTCGCAATGGAACGACCGAAGCGCTGGGTCAGAGCCGGGGTAAGGGCACCCAGAAAGGGCAAGGCTGCGATCAAGGCAAGCAACATAGGTTTGCCCCTCAGGCGTTGGATGGCAAACCGCAGTTTGCTTGGGCTGCGGTGATGGGGGCTTAACACCCCCACGGCCTGATTTGCCAAGGGCAAATCCAGCCTTCCCCGGTGGGATATTTTCGCGCAGAGGTTGACCTTACGGGCGTCGCCTCTTTCAATCGAAGATAAGGATTTTGGCAGATGGATCAAGGTGAAAGCGGCACGCGGCACGCGATGGGGCGCATGGAACCTGCCAAAGCCCAATGTAGGCTGCAATTTGCATTGTTGCAGTCGAAGCCGCGCCAATGCGGCACTCTACTACCAGATGTTGTGGTTTAAGCCGATTATATCAGGCTTCAAACACAAGTCATTCCCCGCTGGGAAGGAATTTTCCGGCTTTATGCTAGGCTTCACGCCCCGCCGCGTTCTGGTCGATCAGATAGCGCTGCGACAGCGGAATTGCGGCGGCCCCCAAAGCGCGGGCCTGCGCGCCAAGGCTGCCTTCGCGGATCACCGGCGGGTCGATGCCGTCAAGGTCCAGCGCGTGCAAAGCGGCATGGGTGCGGCGGGTGATTTCGGCGCGGATTTCGGTGGGCATCCAGCCGTCGATCATCACCGCCTCAATCTCCAACAGCGAGGCGGCGCTCAGCGCCGCCCAAGCCAAACCATAGGCGGCCTGATCCATCCAATCGGACAGAATTTGCGGTGAGACGTTCCAGTGCTCATGCTGTTCAAACAGATGATCCGAGGGTTCGCCCGCCGCCTCCATCGCCGCCGCAAGGGTGGACATCGAAGCGGCCGAAATCAAACGGTCCATCTTGCCATCACGGCCCGGCACCGGCATCGGGCCGACGCCTGCGGCATTGCCAGAGCGGCCCAGGAACAACTGGCCGTTCAGCACCAGACCACCGCCGACAAAATAGCCGAAGTAGAAATACAGGAAATCTTTTGGGCGCTCGCCAGTGCCGAACACCAACTCGGCCCCGCAAGCCGAAGTGGCGTCATTTTGCACATAGACCGGAAGTTGGGTGACGGCGGCGAGTTCGGCCTGAATATCGGCGTGCCGCCAAGCCTCCATATCCGCCTTCGGTGCGCCGATCAGCTCCACCCAGGACCACAGCTGAAATGGCATCGCCACCCCCATGCCGCTGATCCGGGCACGTTCGGGCGCAGTGAGATTGGCGACAACTTCGGGCAAGCTGCGGGCGACAAAGGCCACCACAGCGCTGGGTGACGGATAGCGGTAAATCTGCCGCTGGGTGGCGCGGACCCGGCCCATGAAATCCACCAGCGTCAGATCGACCGAGCGCCGCCCGATCTTCAGCCCCAGAAAGAACGCGCCTTCGGGGTTCAGATACATCGGCACCGAAGGCTGACCGATGCGACCGCGCTGGGGTTCGCCGCGCAACAACAGCCCGTCGCGCTCCAATGCACGCATGATCACCGACACGGTTTGCGCCGAAAGCCCAGTTTTCCGTGCGATGTCGGATTTTGCCAAACCGCCCTGCTGGCGCACCAAAGATAGCACCAGCCTTTCGTTATGATCCCGCATCCCCGATTGGTTCGAGCCGCGCAACCCGAGGTCGTCGCTTGGTCGCTCTGGAAGGAGTTCAGCGCCCGAGGGCATATGGCGGCCTATTGTGTGACAGCGGCAGGCAGGGCTGCCTTGCGCAGGATGACATTGGCGAAAAGTTCGGATTCTGACGTTGCAACAATGGCATAAGCCGCTTTGATGCGCGGGTAAAGCTGATCTCCGGCAAGCGGGGTCAGGGTGAAGTGCTGGCCGCAGGTGTGGCAAAGGTCGTCCAAGCCGTGATGGATCACCCCGCGCTGGGCGGGATCGTTGTGCAGGCTGGAGCGGAACGCGGCCTCTACCGGCAGGATTTTCAGCACCGCGCGCAGCATTGGCATTAGCAGGATACCATCGGCGCGGATCAGGCGGCGGGCGTGTTCTGCGGCGGGATAATTGCCATCGACCAAAGCGATCTCATCGCCATGGCCCATCGCCCGCAGCGCGTGCAGCAGCTCTGGCCCCAGCAAAGGCGAGATTCCGATCAGCATGAATGACAGCCTCCCCCCGAGGAAAATCGACGATTCCACAGGCAGTAGTCGCCCGCATTGGACAGCAGACTGCGGCTTGGCGGCGGTGCTGTCAATAATAAATCACTCTGATTTATTTATCTTGACGCAAGGGAGGGAATCAGGCCATGTAACGCCATCGCCGGGCAGGAGACGCTGTGGCGAAACGCTTTCGACAGGGGAATAAACCCCTAAATCCTTGGGAGGACGACCAATGAAATTCACCACCAAAGCCCTGCTGGGTGCTGCTGCGATTGCGCTGATGGCAGGCTCTGCCTCGGCGGCCGATCTGGCTTGCCTGATCACCAAAAACAACACCAACCCCTTCTTCGTGAAGATGAAAGAAGGCGCTGAGTCTGCGGCCAAAGCGGCGGGCATGGATTTCCAAGCCTATGCCGGTGAGAAAGATGGCGACGCGGCCCCGCAGATCACTGCGATTGAAAACTGTGTCGCCGCTGGTGCCAAGGGTATCCTGATCACCCCGTCGAACGACTCGGTTGGCCCAGCCCTGAAAGACGCGCGCGCCGCTGGTATTCTGGTGATCGCGCTCGACACGCCGCTGGCAGACAAAGACGCGCAGGACATGACCTTTGCGACTGACAACTTCCAAGCTGGCCTGCTGATCGGTCAATGGGCCGCTGCCACGTTGGGCGACAAGGCCGCTACCGCCAAGATCGCGATGCTGGACATCAACAAAGACAACATCTCGGTTGACGTGCAGCGTGACACTGGCTTCCTGAAGGGCTTCGGCATTGAAGTGCCGGATCTGGCGGTGATGGGTTCGGAAACCGATGCCCGCGTGATCGGCCACGAAAGCTCGGACGCGAACCCCGAAGGTGGTCTGCGCGCGATGGAAACTCTGCTGGCAAAAGACCCCGATATCAACGTGGTCTATACCATCAACGAGCCTGCGGCTGAGGGTGCTTACCAAGCGCTGAAAAACGCTGGCAAGGAAGCCCAAGCGATCATCGTCTCAGTAGACGGCGGCTGCCCTGGCATCGCTTCGGTGAAAGGCGGCACGATTGGGGCCACTTCGCAGCAATACCCGCTGCTGATGGCATCCAAAGGCATCGAAGCCATCGCAACCTTCGCCAAAGACGGCACCAAACCGGCGGCGACCGACGGGCTGACTTTCTTCAACACCGGGGTGAACCTTGTCACCGACAAACCGGCCGCTGGCGTCGAGTCGATCGACAGCACCAAAGGCACCGAGCTTTGCTGGGGCTGAACCGGGCCGTTTGATCAAGTGGCTTGATTAACAGAAGGGCGGCTTTACAGTCGCCCTTCTTCTTAAGCGAAACCTGTCAGGGTTTCGGAGGATCATCACCGGAGGGGAAGCCGAAGCGATGAGCACAGATGCAGCACCAACCAAAACCATTTCCGACTTTGAGGCGACGCTGACCAAAGCCGATACGGCTGTCGCGGCCTTTGAGCGGGACGATAAATCTTTCATACCCGTGTTGCGCGGCTATCTGCGCAACTACCCCACGATGATCCCGGCGCTTGTGCTGCTGATCTCGGTGATCTGCTTTGGCATCATCGCGCCGCGTTTTCTGGGCATCGGCGCTTTGTCGACCGTGCTGAAACAAGTCACCGTCACGGGCTTTGTGGCACTGGCGCAGACGCTGGTGATCCTGACGGCGGGGATTGATCTGTCGGTCGGGGCGATCCTTGTGGTCAGCTCCTTGATCATGGGCAATTTGGCCGTGGTCACCGGCTTGCCAGTGGGGCTGGCGATTCTGATCGGGTTGTTCTTTGGCGGGCTGATGGGCTTCATCAACGGCGTACTGGTGGCTAAGGTTAAGCTGCCGCCGTTCATCGTGACCTTGGGCACGCTGTCGATCTTCAACGCTTTGAAGTTGTGGTATTCGCAGTCGGAATCGATCCGCAACGTCGATATCGACGCAAAAGCCCCGGCCTTGCTGTGGTTCGGCAAGGGCTTTAACATGGGGGGTGCCTCGATTTCCTTCGGTGGGATCACCTTGATTTTGCTGGCGGCGGTTCTGTGGTATGTGCTGAACCAGACCTCGTGGGGCCGTCATGTGCATGCGATTGGTGATGACCAGGATGCGGCGATGCTGTCGGGGATCAAGGTTAGCAATACGCTGATTTCGGTCTATGCTGTGGCGGGTCTGATCTGCGGCTTTGCGGCCTGGATCGCGATTGGCCGGGTGGGGTCGGTGTCGCCCATCGCGTTTGACACGGTGAACCTAGGCTCAATCACCGCTGTGGTGATCGGCGGCACCTCGCTGTTCGGCGGGCGCGGCTCGATCATCGGATCGGTGCTGGGGGCGTTCATTGTGGGCGTGTTCAACACCGGCCTGTCACTGGCCGGGGTGGACGATTACTGGCAGATGTTCGCGGCAGGCTGCCTTGTGATCATCGCCGTTGCTTTGGATCAATGGCTGCGGAGGGCTTCGCAATGACCACGGGTACTCCTATCCTGCGCGCACGCGGGTTGATGAAGCGGTATGGCACGGTTGTCGCCATGAACGGCGCGGATTTCGACCTGAATGCAGGCGAGATTGTCGCGGTGATCGGCGACAACGGGGCGGGCAAATCGACCTTGATCAAGGCGCTGTCGGGGGCTGTGACCCCTGACCACGGCACGATTGAACTCGATGGCCGCCCGGTGAACTTTCGCGGGCCGGAAGATGCGCGCGCCGAGGGCATCGAGACGGTGTATCAGAACCTTGCGATGTCGCCGGCTTTGTCGATTGCCGATAACATGTTTCTGGGCCGCGAATGGCGCAAACCCGGTTTCATGGGTTCGGTGCTGCGCCAGATGGACCGCCCGCGGATGGAGCAATTCGCCCGCGACAAGCTGTCGGAACTTGGCCTGATGACAATTCAGAACATCCACCAAGCGGTGGAAACCCTGTCGGGTGGTCAGCGCCAAGGCGTGGCGGTGGCGCGTGCAGCGGCGTTTGGCTCCAAGGTGGTGATCTTGGATGAGCCGACCGCAGCCTTGGGCGTCAAGGAAAGCCGCCGGGTGTTGGAGCTGATCCGCGATGTGCGCGCACGGGGCATTCCGATCATCCTGATCAGCCACAACATGCCGCACGTGTTCGAGGTGGCCGACCGCATCCACATCCACCGTCTTGGGCGGCGGCTGTGCGAGATCAACCCGAAGGACTATTCGATGTCCGACGCGGTGGCTTTCATGACCGGGGCGAAACTGCCCGAAGGCGTGACAGAACAGGCGTAAGGGCAACATGACTCCGGTTGACCTTGCGGCCATAATCCGGGCGAAAGCCCAAGGCAAAGGGCGGTTTCTGACCGCCCTTGCTGGCCCTCCCGGTGCGGGGAAATCCACCCTCGCTGCCGAATTGGTGGCGGCTTTGGGGCAGGGCGCAAAAGCCGTGCCGATGGATGGCTTTCATTACGATGACGCGGTGTTGCTGGCGCGCGGTGCGCGGGATCGCAAGGGCGCGCCCGACACATTCGATGCGCAGGGCTTTTTCCACCTTTTGCGCCGTCTGCGGGTCGAGGATGAAATCGCAATCCCGCTCTTCGACCGCGATCTGGAAATCTCCCGCGCCGGCGCCGATATTGTCACCGCCCAAGACCGTCTGCTGGTGGTCGAAGGCAACTACCTGTTGCTCAATGAGGCCCCATGGCCCGACGCCGCACCTTTGTTCGATCTGACAGTGTGGATCGACGTGGCCGAGGCTGAACTTGACCGCCGCCTGCAAGCCCGCTGGGCGCATTACGGCAAAACCCCTGCAGAAGCGCGGGCATGGATCGACAGCAACGATCTGCCCAACATCCGCCGCGTGACGCAAAACAGCCGGGCGGCTGATTTGAACATGCGCTTGGGCTGACAGGCCGATTTTATCGCAACGCCTCTTGGTCTTGCCCGATTTGTTCCCAAACAAATCGGGCCGCGCCTGCCTGCCCCCGGCAGGCGCGATACCGCGCCAGCCCAGTCAGGCGCGCCCCGATTTCCCAACGCTCGGCTTGCTGCGCATAGCCCCTTGCTCGACGGCCTCCAGCCTTACGAGCAACGAACCGGAAAACGCTCTCCCAGAGCGTCTTCTTTCGGTTCCAGACAGCCTCACCCCTGCGGCGTCATCGCTTTACGACCCTTCGCGCGCTCCAACCCCAATTTCCGCTCGCGCCAGATGATCAAAATCCCCGCTGTGATCACCAGCCCGGCCCCGATCAGCATTGTGCGCGTTGGCACCTCGTCAAAGGCGAAATAGCCGATCAGCAGCGCGAACAGCATCGAGGCATAGTCGAAGGGGGCGACCAGCGACGCATCCGCCTCGCGGTAGCTTGAGGTCAGCAAGATCTGCCCGACCCCACCCAGCAACCCGCAGGACACCAGCAACACGGTTTCCAGTGGAGTCGGCACCACCCAGCCAAATGGCAAAGTGGTCAGCGACAGCAGGGTCGAGGTCAGTGAGAAGTAAAACACAATCGCGGCGGTCTTCTCATTATGCACAAGCTTGCGCACAAAGACCTGTGCCAAAGCCGCGCAGAACGCCCCACACAGCACCAGCATCGCGCCAAACGCCTCGCGCGTTGAGGCCGCATCGCCTGACACGATGGTCAGGCGCGGCGACAAAACCACCATCACCCCGGCCAGCCCCAAGGCGACCGAGGCGATGCGAAACAGCCGCACATCCTCGCCCAGAAACATCGCCGCGAACACCACCACCAGCAGCGGCGAGGCATAGCCAATCGCCGTGACCTCTGGCAGCGGCAGATAGGCGAGGCCAGCAAAGCCGAGGCCCATCGCCATCGTCCCCATCAGCCCGCGCCAGAAATGCCCAAACAGATTATGCGCGCGAAATCCGGTCGCCAACTCATGCCGCATCGTCAGCCAGATCACGATCACTGGCATCGCAAAGAACGACCGGAAGAACACCGTCTGCCCCGGCGGCACATGCTGGGCCGTCACCTTGATCAGCGAAGACATCAGGATGAAAACAACCACCGAGGCCAGCTTCAAGGCAATGCCGCGCAGCGGACGGGCAGGCGGATGGCCTGTGACAGGGGTGGGTTCTTGCATGGCAACCTCGGCGTAAGGGACTTTCCAGCAATTCCGCACTGGACGAAGTCTCTGGCATAAGCTTCCCTATTCAAAAGGAGATTACCATGCCGAAAGCAGCATTGTCCGACCGAATTGATCAGGGCCGCGGGATTACGCCCGCCGATATCGTGCTGAAAGGCGGCCTAGTCTATGATCTGATCAGCGGCGAGTTGGTGGCATCCGATGTGGCAATCTGTGGCGATTGCATCGTCGGGGTGTTTGGCAACTACGCGGGCAAGGTCGAGATTGACGTGACGGGTCAGATCTTGGTGCCGGGCTTCATCGACACCCATCTGCACATCGAATCCTCGCTGGTGACGCCGTTTGAATTCGACCGCTGCGTTAGCCCGCATGGGGTGACGACCGCCATCTGCGATCCGCATGAAATCGCCAATGTCTGCGGGTTGACCGGGATCAACTACTTCCTTGAGGCGTCCTCCCGTACTCTGATGGACATTCGGGTGAACCTGTCATCCTGCGTGCCTTCGACGCATATGGAGACGACGGGTGCGCGGTTGGAAGCCGCCGATCTGGTGCCGCTGATGCAGCATCCTCGGGTGATTGGCCTTGCCGAATTCATGAATTACCCCGGCGTGCTTTATAAAGACCCCGGCTGCATGGCCAAGCTGGAGGCGTTCAAAGGCCGCCACATTGACGGTCACGCGCCCTTGCTGCGCGGCAATGATCTGAACGGCTATATCGCGGCGGGGATTAGGACGGAGCATGAGGCGACTTCGTATGAGGAAGGCTTGGAAAAGCTGCGCAAGGGGATGCGGGTGCTGATCCGCGAAGGTTCGGTGTCGAAGGATTTGCACGCGCTGGTCGGGCTGTTGACCGAGCGGCACGCGCCGTATCTGTGTTTCTGCACCGATGACCGCAACCCGCTCGACATTGGCGAACATGGTCATCTGGATTATCTGATCCGCACCGCGATTGCTTTGGGGGCACCGGCTTTGGCCGTCTATCGCGCGGCCAGCCTGTCAGCCGCCGAGGCCTTCGGCCTGAAAGATCGCGGCCTGATCGCGCCGGGGAAACGCGCGGATATTGCGGTGATTGACAGTCTGGAAAGCTGCCGGGTGTTGCGGGTGTTCACCGGTGGGGTTGAGATCACCGACGCGGCGTTTGCGGCGCGGCAGTTGATCCCCGAGGTGGCGCGTCATTCGGTGAAGGCCCCGAAGATTGAGGCGCAGCATTTCCGCACGGGGGGCAATCGGGTGGAAACCCCGGTGATCGGGATTTTGCCGGGCAAGATCATCACCGAGCATCTGACTTATCAGATCGCCCCCGAAGATGGCGACAAGCGCCCCGATATCGCCCGCGATCTGGTGAAGATCGCGGTGATTGAGCGGCATGGGGTGAATGGCAACCGCGCGACCGGTTTCGTGAAGGGCTTCGGCTTGCAGCGCGGCGCGATTGGCTCGACGGTTTGTCATGACCACCACAACATCGCGGTGGTGGGGGTGGATTACGACGATATGGCGCTGGCGGTGCAGCGGCTGGGCGAGATTGAGGGTGGCTTTGTTGTGGTGGAGAATGGCCGCGTGCTGGCCGAACTGGCGCTGCCGGTGGCGGGGTTGATGAGTTTGAAGTCGTTCGAGGCGGTGCGGGCGGATTTGGTTGCACTCCGGGCGGCGGCGGCCTCACTTGGGGTGACGCTGGAGGAGCCGTTCTTGCAGCTCGCGTTCCTCTGCCTGCCCGTAATCCCGCATCTGAAAATCACCGATCATGGCATGGTGGATGTCGATCGGTTTGAGGTGATGCCGTGAGGGGTCCCAACTCGGGACCTTTTATTGTTGTCGGATAACAGGGGTTTGGGGTGGGTGTTTTAACGGATTTTTAAAGATTGTGCCGATTGGAGCCCCGGGGCGCTGGCCAAGCCGCATTGGCGTGCCAATGCGGTTGGACCCTGGGATATTTGGGCCAATGTGAAAGGGGAAGGGGGAGCATCCGAAGTCATGGTGGCAATTATGGGCCAAGAAACTGTTGCGACGGTGGCGTCGGGACCTCAACGAACTCACCGTTTTGCAGATCACTTCTTGTTCCAATGATCTATGCTGAGAAACGCAGAGAACCTTAGCGGCGGCGCAGGGGCAGGCGCGACTGGCGCGCGCTGGTAACTGTCAGGCATAAACCACGGCAGAAAAGCCTCGATGCGCCCCTTGGTTACGCGTTCGCGGGTGATTTGAAGGGTGATGTTTTGCACGGCCGCGCCGGGGCCGAACCAAGGCGACAGATCGGTGCCAGTGATAATATGCAGAGTTTCGGGTCGAGAAAGATCGTCAAAGTTGGCCATCAAGGGCCAGTATTTCTCGGGAAGCACTTCCGGCGCCATGCCTCGTTGTTCGTCGATCTTTGCCATCAAGTCTTCAAACGACATTGGTATTTTGTACCAGATGAAACCGGGCCATTCATTCGGGCCGCCGTAATGCGATTGGTTCTCTAACAACACAAAAAGCACCCGGCCCGGGGCAATTTCGACCGCTACTGCCTCACCCGTAAAGGATGAGTTGATCGTTGAAGCCTCACGAAGCCCGAAGGAAAAGTTGCGCAGATCTAAAACTCGACTTGTGTGACGGCGGAGCCTTCCACGAGCCCCTCGGGTGTTGTGACCGAGACGGTCAGTTTCTGACGCTAAGTGTAGTGGGGCGGGATGAAGACGATGTAGAGCAGTCCGGCGAGGCCGACGATACCCGCGATGATGAGGATTTTGCGGAGTTTCATCGTGGCGCTTTCCGTGTGTGAAGGCATCGCGGGTGTTGGCTATGCGGTTTCAGGGTAAGCTGGCCTGTGCAGAGGGTGCAAGCGTTGGCAGCCTCCGGCGGGAGTATTTCAAAAAGAGCAATGGCTGGAATACGGCGCTGCGTGTCGGTGCAGGCATTGCTTTGCGGGGCGGCTGCGCGCGATAGTTTGGCAGCTTGGGAGGGATTTCAGATGGCCAATACATCGCAGACATTGTTTGAACGCGGCACGCGCGTGCTGGTCGAGGGGGTGTCTTCGGCCTCGCGCGGGCCTGCGACCTTTGGCGGGGCGCCGCGCTATATGAGCCACGGCGCCGGGGCGCGGCTGTATGATGTCGATGGGCGGGAGTATATCGACTGGATGATGGCGTTTGGCGCGTTGCCTTTGGGCCATGCGCATCCGGCGATTGTCGAGGTGGTTTCCCGCGAGATCCTGCGCGGCAGTCATTTTGCCACGGCGCTGGAGGTTGAGGTGGAGGTGGCGGAGATCCTTGTCGGGATGCTTCCGCATGTTGACAAAGTGCGCTTTGCCAATACCGGGACCGAGGCCTGCATGGCGGCGTTTCGGCTGGCGCGCGGCCATACCGGGCGGCGCAAGATCATCAAGTTTGAGGGACATTATCACGGTTGGGCGGATAATATCCTGCTGAACACCAACCCGATGCCTGTTGCGGCTTTGGGGCATCCGAATGACCCTATTCGGATTTGCGATTCGTCGGGGATACCACCCGAGGCGCAGGCGGATACCATTCTGTGCCGCTGGAATGATGTCGAGGCGTTGGAGCGGGTGATGGCTTTGCACGGGCCTCAAACCGCCTGTGTTGTCACCGAAGGCGTGATGTCGAACATGGGGGTGATCCCGCCGAAACCGGGGTATCTGCTGCGGATGCAAGAGCTGTGCCAGCAATATGGCGCGCTGTTCTATCTCGATGAGACGGTGACCGGGTTTCGTGTGGCGGCGGGGGGCTGTGCGGAGTTGTATGGCCTGACGCCGGATATCGTTACCTATGGCAAGGCTTTGGGCGGCGGTTTGCCGATGGCGATGATCGGCGGGCGGGCGGATGTAATGGCGGGCTTGGAATGGGGCAAGGTTTTGCACTTTGGCACCCATAATGCCGGGCGGCTTGCGCTGCATGTCACCAAGGTGATGTTGCAGACCATGCTTGCGGATGATCAGTCCGGCTTTCGGCGCATCAAGAATTTGGGCAAAGCGATGGCGGATGAGGTGCGCAAGGTTGCCAAGCATTCGAACCGGCACAAGATCGTGGTGCAGGGGGTGAATTCGATGTTCCAGATCTTTTTCACCGATCTGGATGCGGTGACGGATTACCGCGATTTCTGCGGCCATGTGGATCGGGCGAAATTCAGGGATTTCGCGCTGCGGCTGATGGATAAGGGGGTGTATATGAACCCCTCGGCAACGCTGCATTCGCTGTCGTCGGTGGTGCATACCGAGGCGGATATCTCGGCCACCAGTGCGGCGATGGCGCAGGTGTTGGACGAAATGCCATGAAGATCGGCATCCTGGGCGTCGGGCATCTGGCGGAATATCTGGTGCGCGGGGCAAGGAGGGCGGAGTCTGTGAGGGTGGAGTTTGCGGGGGTGGAGTTTGTGCTGAGCCCACGCTCGGGTGACAAGGCCGCGGGGTTGGCGGAAACCTGTCGCTGCGCTGTGGCGGAAAGCAATCAGGCGGTGGTCGATCACTGCGAGATGGTGCTGGTCTGTCTGCCTGCGGCGACCGGGCTTGCTGTGCTGAAGGCTTTGCAGTTTCGTGACGGGCAGTCGGTGTGTTCGGCGATGGCGGGGGCTGCTTTGGCCGATCTGACGGCGGCGGTGGCCCCGGCCGAAGCGTTCTGTGCGATGATGCCGGGGTTCGCCAATGCTTTCGGCGCGGGGCCGTCGTTGCTCTATCCCGGCGATGCGGACTGGGAGGCGTTTCTGGCGCTTTTGGGCCCCGTGCATCGGTTTGCGGACCGGCAGGCGTTTGAGACAGCGGCGGTGTTTGGCGCGATGTCGGGCGCGTCGATCTTTTTGATGCGGCATTTGGTGCGCTGGTATGAACGGCAGGGATTAGATGCGGTGACGGCGCGTGCCTTGGTGGCCGAGACCTTCCGTGGCAATGCCGAGGTGTTGTTGCAGGCCGAGGCGGGCTTGGACGCTATCGCGGTGGGGGTGACGACCAAGGGTGGGATCACCGAGCAGTTGGTGGGTGTGCTGGAGGCGCGCGGCGCACTGGCTGCTTGGGATGAGGCGATGGATGGGGTTCTGGCGCGGATGGTGCCGGGGCGTTAGGGTCACTTTCGCTTTGGACGGAAGAATTTGCGCCGAAAAATCATTCCCCGCTGGGAATGACTTGTGTTATTTGCCTCATTTTTTAGAGATTTCCACAATATGTTGTGGTTACTTGTGAATTTTTATAGTTTGGTTTTGTACTTCGGCCCTAATGCGTCCGTGCATCGAGGGCCTCTTTGATGCCGTTTCCTTCGGTCCTGCGCAAGCCGCCTTAGCTTAGAACAAGCCCGCCTTCGCGTTCCAGGAAAGCCACCACATCGTCGATGCCCTTGCCGTGGCGCAACTGCGCCAGCACATAGGGGCGATGGGCGCGGGCGGTTTTGGTGTCGGATTCCAGCAGGGCAAGGTCAACGCCGACATAGGGCGCGAGGTCGGTTTTGTTGACCACCAGCAGGTCGGAACGGGTGACGCCGGGGCCACGTTTGCGCGGAATATCCTGCCCTGCGGCGGTGTCGATGACGTAGATGGTGATATCGGCGAGTTCAGGGCTGAAGGTGGCGGCCAGGTTATCGCCGCCGCTCTCGATCAGGATAAGGTCGAGGTCGGGGAAGTTTTGCCGCAGATCGGCCACGGCGGCGAGGTTGATGCTGGCATCCTCGCGGATCGCGGTATGCGGGCAGCCGCCGGTCTCAACCCCACGGATGCGGGCAGCGGGCAGGACTTGGGCGCGGGTCAGGTAATCAGCGTCTTCGCGGGTGTAGATGTCATTGGTGATCGCGGCCATCGAGCAGCGCTTGGCGAGGGCGCGGCAGAGATGTTCGGTCAGCGTGGTTTTGCCAGCACCGACCGGGCCGCCGATGCCGACACGAAGGGGGCCGTTTGGATTGGTCATGGGCGGGAAATCCTGAGGTTTGGCGGTCATGTGCGGAAAATCCGCCGTTTTGTTCGTCATGTGCGGAAAATCCGCACGGGAAGGGTTTCGTGACGCATCGCGGCGATATCGGCGCGGAGGGCGCTGGAGTGCAGGGCGGACAGCGGCGCTTCGGCATATTCGGCGGCCAGCGCGGTGATGCGGGGGGCGAGGTTGGCGAGGGTCTTTTGGCCATCAGTCTGGCCCAACGGCACGAAGCGCACGGCGGCAGAGGTCAGTTGCGCAGCCAAGCCTTGCAGCCAGAGGGTCAGGACTTCGGCGGTGGTGACGTTGAGGGTGGCGGTGGCGGCACCGACAGCGATGGGATAGGGGCGGGCGGGGTGATCGGCCCTGGTGATAGCACTGATGGCGAGGGCGAAGGCGCGGCCTTGTTCTTGCAACTCCGTCACCCGCTCGGCGCTGGGGGCGAGAGCGAGGATCAAGTCGGTGAGGGCTATGAGGTCAGCATCGGAGCGGCGGGCATGGGCCAACAGGATGGCGTCAATCCGGCCAGAGCCGTGGCGCAGGATGGCGGCGATCCATGCCTCCAGATCGGCGGCTGTTTTGATATCGCCGTCGGTGATCGCCACCTCTAGCCCTTGCGAATACGCGAAAGCCCCGATCGGGAAGGCGGGGGAGAGCCATTGCACAAGGCGGAGGCGGTCGGTCGGGTCAGCCATGCGCGGCCCCGAAGTTCAGGGCGAAATGGCCTGCGGGGCCGTGATCATGGCCCATCGTTCTCCCGTGCCCATAAGCGCCACCTTCGGGGCGGAAGGCGGCGATGTGCAGGGAGAGGGTAGCACCGAGGCCCTTCAGCATCGCCTCAATCACCGGGTCGCGGCGGATCACCAGATGGTCGCCCGCCACTTGGCAAGGCGTGTGGCGGTTGCCGATATGCCAAGCGAGGCGGGCCAGATTGCCCGCCACCTGCACCACGGGTTCCGCTGCCGCCACCACCGCGATCTTACGGCCATCGTCGAGCAGAAAGGCATCGCCATCTTCGACCGAAATCGTCTCGGGCAGATCGACCATAAAGCTGGCCCCGCTCTCACACGTCAGCCGTTTGCGGCGCAGGAAACGCTCGTCATAGGACAGGATCACCCGATCTATCGCGCCATCAGAGGCATTGCGCAGCAGGGATCGGGCGGGGAGCATGGGTTAGCCTTTCGGGGTCAGGGAGGTCAAACCAAGGTCGCGGCTGGCGTCGCCCTTGCGGTCAACCACTTGAGTTTCCAGACCGAAGCCGAGATCGGGAAAGTAAACCCAACGGCGGGTCAGATCGGTGGTTTTGTTCGTGAAGATCGCCTCGACGGTTTGCACCCGGTAGCTACAGTCGGACAATTTCGCGGTGGTTTCCGCCAAGAAGCGGTAGTTGACGGTATAGCTGGTGCGGTCGCGCTGCGAGATCGCCACCGGGCCTAGTTTGAAGCGCACCGCCTGCGCGCCACGCTCGGTCACGGTAGTATCCCACGTCGTGCCGGGCGCGGGCATCGGTGGTTGACTGGCAAACCTATAGCTGTAAGTGCCGCCCGGTCCGCCCTCGGTCTGATAGGTGTCAGTTGGCACCCATGTCCACTCGGCATCGTAAATGCCCAGCCACGACTGGCGCTTGTCTTGCCAAGCGGTGCTGGAATTTACTGCGTAATCAATGGCAAAGCGCTTGCCGTCGGTGCGGATCAGGCCTTGGCGGCCATCTTGGCGTGTGAAGTTTACGCCATTTGTAAGGCTTGCGGGCGTCACACATTCGGCCAGCGCGGGGCTGGACATACAAAGGCAAAGCGCAAGCGCGCGGGTCAGGGTCAGCATGGCAACCTCACTGTTGATCTGAGGCTGTTATACTGCGCTGGGCGAAGATGCCTCATCATAAATCCCGTTAAAACAGGAAATAGCGCTGCGCCAGCGGCAGTTCGCTGGCGGGTTCGCAGGTGAGCAACTCGCCATCGGCGCGGACTTCGTAGGTTTCGGGGTTCACCGTGATCTCGGGGCGGGCGTGGTTCAGGATCATGTCGGCTTTGCCGATTGTCCGCGTGCCCTTCACTGCGAGCACAGTCTTGCCGAGGCCCAGCTTGCCGCCGACATCATCGGCCAAGGCGGCTTGGGAAACGAAGGTTGCGGTGCTGGCCTGCATTGCGCGGCCCAAAGCGCCGAACATCGGGCGGGAATACATCGGTTGCACCGGGATCGAGCCGTTCGGGTCGCCCATCTGCGCCACCGCGATCATGCCACCCATCAGCACCATCTCGGGTTTTGCGCCGAAAAACGCCGGGTTCCACAGCACGAGGTCGGCGCGTTTGCCGGGCGCGATGCTGCCGATATGGGCGGAAACCCCATGGGTGATCGCCGGGTTGATGGTATATTTCGCCACATAGCGGCGGGCGCGCAGGTTGTCGTTCTGCCCCGTCTCATCGGGCAGCCGACCGCGCTGCTGCTTCATCTTATGCGCGGTTTGCCAGGTGCGGATGATCACCTCGCCAATCCGGCCCATGGCTTGGCTGTCGGAGGACAGGATCGACAGCGCGCCCATGTCATGCAGGATATCTTCCGCCGCAATCGTCTCGCGCCGGATGCGGGATTCAGCGAAGGCGACATCCTCGGGGATGGATTTATCAAGGTGGTGGCAGACCATCAGCATGTCGAGATGTTCTTCGACGGTGTTGCTTGTGTAGGGCATCGTCGGGTTGGTCGAGGACGGGATGATATTGGCTTGGCCCACCACGCGCAGGATATCGGGGGCATGGCCGCCGCCCGCGCCTTCGGTGTGAAAGGCGTGGATGGTGCGGCCTTTGATCGCCGCCAAGGTGTTCTCGACAAAACCAGACTCATTGAGCGTGTCGGTGTGGATCATCACCTGCACGTCCATATCGTCGGCCACCGACAGGCAGCAGTCGATGGCGGCGGGGGTGGTGCCCCAGTCTTCATGCAGTTTCAGGGCGCTGGCTCCGGCCTTGACCATTTCAATCAAACCCGCAGGTTGCGACGCATTGCCCTTGCCGGAAATCCCAAAGTTCATAGGGATATGGTCGAGCGCCATCAGCATCCGCCCGATATGCCACGGGCCGGGGGTGCAGGTGGTGGCCAGAGTGCCATGCGCCGGGCCGGTGCCACCGCCGAACAGCGTTGTGACGCCGGAATGAAGTGCGTCTTCGGCCTGCTGCGGGCAGATGAAATGGATATGCGCGTCCATGCCGCCGGGGGTCAGAATGCGACCCTCTCCGGCGATTATCTCGGTCGAAGGCCCGATGATGATGGTGACATTCGGCTGCGTGTCGGGGTTGCCCGCCTTGCCGATCTTATGGATCAAGCCATCGCGCAGGCCAACGTCAGCCTTGTAGATGCCGGAATGGTCGAGGATCAGCGCGTTGGTGATCACGGTATCCACCGCACCGCCAGCGCGTGGAATCTGCGATTGCCCCATGCCATCGCGGATCACCTTGCCGCCGCCGAATTTGACCTCCTCGCCGTAGGTGGTCAGATCGCGTTCGACTTCAATGATCAGATCGGTGTCGCCAAGCCGGATGCGATCTCCGGTGGTCGGGCCATACATGGCGGCATAATCGGCGCGGGCGATGCGTGTGGGCATTTTCTTCTTCCTTGCAGGGGCGTGGTGGTCGAAATCGTCAGGCAACGGGTGGCCTAATTGACGTTAGCTATCCAAGTAACTGTTAGTATTGCAGTATCTCTTGGCATGAGAATAATTTCCTTTTCTAAAGCGCTGAATTCGTTAGAAATTATCAGATGTATTTCACACTCTCACCGCGAGATAAAATGGTGTAAGTATTTGAATACATTAGTTTGACCCTAGAAATAAAATCTGGTTCTGTTTCAGAGTTAAATTTTTTCTTTTTATTTCCATATGCTTGAGTGGTATGTTAGCCCTACGGACACTCAACGAAAAATGAGAAGGGATCAAAAATGACGACAGCAGATCTGAGTATCCAAATTCTAATTTACGCACTTTCGATTGGACTAGTGCTAGCGCGCTATAATGGCTGGCTTTGATTTCTCTTGCGCATAAGGTGAGTTTAGTTTGCATCACAACTCTCCCATCACGGCGGAATTAAACCCGAACACCCGGCGCAGGCCGCCGTAGGGCGTGAGGCGGACTTCGCGGGATTGGCCGGGCTCGAAGCGGACGGCGGTGCCTGCGGCGATATTAAGGCGCATGCCATGTGCTGCGGTGCGGTCGAAGCTGAGGCCGGGGTTGGTTTCGGCGAAGTGGTAGTGGGAGCCGACTTGCACAGGTCGGTCGCCGGTGTTGGCGACCATCAGGGTGATGCTCGGCTGACCTGCGTTTAGCTCGATGGTGCCTTCGGCGGGAAAGATTTCTCCGGGGATCATCGCGGCCCCTCTACGCGAAGGCGAGCGTGAGGCCCGCCAGTGCTGTCGCCCCACCCAAAGCGCGGGCAATCCGCCCGTTCAGCGTCAGGCCCAAAGCCAGACCCGCGCCATGCAGCAAAGCGGTGGCGGCCAGCATCGCCGCACCAAAAGCCAGACCGTTGCCGACCATCTCAGCCCCATGCGCGGCACCATGCGCCAGGCCGAACAGGCCGACCAGCGGCAAGGCCACGACCACCGGCGCGCGCAACGCCAGTGCCACCACCGCGCCGAGCAAGATCACCGAGGCGAGAATTGCAGGCTCCACCGCCGCCGCAGTAAGCCCGAGCCCAAGGTTCATCGCCAAGGCCCCTCCCAGCGCCATTGTCGAAAGGAAGCCCGCAGGCAGCGCCCAACGCGCCCGCCCGCCCAAGATCGCCGCCCAAAGGCCAACGCCGACCATCGCCAGCAGATGATCGGTTCCGGTGAAGGGGCGTAGAAACCCGGCCTCAAACCCGTAACCATGCCCCGGATGCGCGAGAGCCATCGAGGGGGCCAACAGCAGCGGCAGAGAGATAAGAATACGTTTCATATGAACCTCTTAGCGGATGGGGTGGTGAACGGTCACCAGCTTGGTGCCATCAGGAAACGTCGCCTCGACCTGCACCGAATGGATCATCGTCGGGATGCCATCCATGCATTGATCGGCGGAAATCACATGCGCGCCTGCCTGCATCAGATCGGCGACGGTGCGGCCATCGCGGGCACCCTCGACCACGAAATCGGTGATCAAGGCAATAGCTTCGGGGTGGTTCAGCTTGACCCCCCGTGCCAGCCGCCCCCGCGCCACCATGGCGGCGACCGAGATCAGCAGTTTCTCACGCTCTCGCGGGGTCAGGTTCATCCGTGCCTCCTAGATCTGCCAAACGCGCGGCAGCGGACCCATCCGCAAAGCCGCCAACGCCTGGGCTATTTGTTGTCTCAAAGGCCAGCCATCGCGGGCCACAATCCGGGCGATACATTTGCCATCCCAAGCCGAGGCTGCCGCCTCACAGCCCGGATGTGTCAAAGCGGCGCGCAGACGCGGCAACGCATCCTCGGCCCCTTGGGCTACCAGCGCGATCACCGCAAAGCCGCGCGCTTGGCCCAGCAGCGCGGCGCTGGCATCCGCCAACACGGACGCATCCATCCGCACCGTCTCGGCCCAAACCGGACGTCCCATCCGCCGCACCATCCGCGCATCGGTCAGCCGGGCATCAGTTAGGGTTTCGCCCATGGCATGACGCCCCAAGATAACGGTTTCCGACAGCAGACAGCTGGCATCCGCCGCCAGATCAATCTGCGTGTCGCGGTGTAAATGGCTGGCCTGAAACAAAATCGTTTCTTGCGGCAGCCAGTCGAGATGCCCACCCGCGCCCACCTTCGCCTGCACCACAGCCCGTGCGGCCGCACCCCGGCTGGCATAGACCCGCTCGGCGGTTTGTGTGGTGGCCGTCACGCAGGCTCCGGCTGCAAGATCAAGACTGTAGGACAAAGCATCGCCATCCGTCAGCCCGCCCGAAGTGTTCAGAAACACCACCTCTGGCACGCCCGACACCCGTGGCAGCATCGCCTTGGCAGATCCGGCCTGCGCCAGATCCAGCAGCCGCGCGCGGCCATCCAGACAGCGAAAGCTGGCAAAAGCCGAGCCATGGCTGCGCTGCATTGGGGTGGCCGGGGTCGCGAGCATCGGAGTCTCCTCATCCCTGACTACAGCACCGGCTTTGCGCCACGAAAATGCGTCGGGCGCAACAGTGCCGCTGAACTGTGCATTTGCGGGGGGTTTGTGCTTAAATTATCATCCAATAGCACGATTTATGAGCGAAACGCCAAAACTGGTATTAAGCCCCTCGCAGTCAGATCGCCGCAAGTAGCCGCTTAGCGCGGCGCTGCCGTCGTATCGCGCACCACCAAACGCAGCGGCAAATCCACCAGTTGAACCACATCCCCGGCGATCCGCGCCACCAACTGCGCCACCAACTGCACGCCAATCTGCTACAGCGGCTGCGCCATCGTGGTCGGAGCCCGTAGGACAGAGCGCGGTTCTGGCAGGCAGCAAAGCCGATCACCGAGACATCCGCCGGCACCGAAAGCCGCATGCCAAGCGCCGCATGCATCGCGCCAATCGCGGCAATATCGGGGGTGCCGATCACCGCTGTGGGCCGGTTTGCCACGCTGCCATTGCGGAGAATCCCCACCGCCAACGCGCGGCAGGCATCGCAATCATGCGCTGGCCCCAACACCATTTGCGCGCTTAAGCATGCTTCGGCCAGACGCTCTGTCGCGCCCTGCACCCGCGCCTGCACCGGCGGGCTGTGCTGCGGCGCGCCAATCACCGCAAAGTGGCGATGCCCCAAACTCAGCATATGTTCGGCTATCATCTGGCTGCCAGCCAGATGATCTGCGGCCACGCTCTGCACCGCCAGGCCCGGCAAAGCCCGGTCAAACGCCACGATCGGAATCCTTGCATCGACGAGGCGCCGATACGGCGTGCTGTCTTCCTTCACGCTGGCAGCCAACACACAATCGGCTTGCTGCGATAGCAGCATTGAGACGCAGCGCGCCCCGTGATCGGCGCTTTTCGTTCTGGACTGGCAACATATCCGGCTTGTGTCAACGCGCCCTCGGCTCTATCGCTTTGCTCAACATCCTTTATTTTGCGCCAGAATCCCTCATATTGCCAGACCGGAGCCTGACCCGATGCAGACCCTGACCCGCCTTTCCGCGCTGTTGGCCATCGCCTTGACGCTGGCCAGTTGTCAGGTCGGCAGCGGCTTTACGTCATCGCGCTCGGCTCCGGTGTTAGGTGGAGCGCTGCAAATCGGCGTGCCGCCCGGCTATTGCATCGACGGCAAGGCCAGCCGTGAGGCCCGCGATACCGCCGTCATTCTGATGGGGCGGTGCTCGGATGCGATGAAAGCCACCCCGGCGCTGATCACAGTTTCCATTGGGCAGGGTGGCTCGGCGGGGGCGATGACCGCAGGCGGTCCGGCGCTGGCTGCGTTCTTCGCCTCCAAACAAGGCCGCGCCACCTTGTCACGTTCGGGGCGCGCGGCGGATGTCAAAATCATCGCGGCTTTGGGCGCGGGCGATGCGTTTTTGCTGCATGTGCAGGATCGCAATGTCGGCGAATATTGGCGCGCGGTGATCGGGGTCAAGGCGCGGCTGGTAACGCTGTCGGCCACGGGCACCGATGAAGTGCGGCTGGACCCTGTCGAGGGTCGCAAAATCCTTGAAAAAGCGCTGGATGCCCTGCGCGCCGCCAACAAAGCGCCCGTATAAAGCCGCCGCCGCCGCAGATCGCGACAGTTCTTAAAAAATCACCGTGGTTTAGGGTGGAGTATTAAGATTTTTGCAGCGATAACAGCATAGTTTCCATATGTTCAACAATGCACCCTTAGGGGAAATGCGAGAAGGTTTCATGGCGGGGCGAATGTCAGGGTTGGTTGATCGGCTGTTGCACAAGCGGACGTTGCGCCGCTGGGGTGACGTGGCCGATAACGCGCCCGCCACCGATCTTGATGGCTTGCGCGGGATGCGCGCCCGCGCCCGCGCCCTGCGCCGCAATCTGGATCGGGTGATCCACGAGGCCGACCACCGCCTTGCCTTGCCGGTGATCGGTTCCAACATCATCCGCAAACCGCTGGGCACCGATTGGTCCTGGCGGCCCGAGTTGTGGAAGGGCTCGATCCCGGTGCCGGGGTTTGCCAGCGTTCCCGGCAAAGCCCCGATCTACGATGGGGCTACGATTTTCCACGATTGCCGCCGCTCGGAACTGACCGTCCGCCAGATCCGCAACACGCGGGAGGCCGATATTGCCCCGTTCGGCTTTCGGATGGATGTGTTCCGCTTTGACGGCTCGTTCCTGTCGCTGGTGGTCGATCTGCCGGAAGATGCCGCGCGGGGGCTGAAGCAAAACCACGTCATCCGCATGGATGTGATCGTCGAGATGGAAAAGCCGCTGGAAATCTTCGCGCGGCTGAACATCAAACACGGCCCCAACATCGAACAAATCGTCCGCGAACTGCCGCTGAATGAGGAGGAGGTGATGGTGGAGTTTGACCTTGCCTATTCCAAGGTCAACGAAAAGCGGGTGGAAAAACTCTGGGTCGATCTGATTTTTGAAGGCCCCGAGATGAACCAGATCATCCTGCGCGATGTGACCTTCTCGCGCCGCCCGCGCGCTGAACTTTGAATTATGCCGAACTTTAACCCGCGCCGAACTCTGAGGTTTTGATGCCCGACACCACACTCACCAAAACTCGCATCCGCGCTGGCATCTGGGAAGGCGTGCTGACCGGGGGGGCCGCTGCCCCCGCGCTGGACGTGCTGCACCTTGAACAACCTATCGCGGGCGTTACCGTTGCCGCCATCGCCGAGCGCCCCGGCGAATTCGCCGTGCAGGTGCCGATTCCGGCGGCATTGCTCAGCGAAGGCGTGCAAACCTTTCTGATCCGCAATAGCGGCACCGGGCAAACTTTGGCCCATTTCACCATCATCACCGGGGTTGCGATGGAAGATGACGTGCGCGCCGAGCTTGACCTTTTGCGCGCCGAGTTGGACATGCTGAAGCGGGCGTTCCGCCGCCACTGTCTGGAAACCACGATGTAGCTTAGAGCAAGTCACCTTCAATCGGGACCATATCCTGCGGCTTTGAAGTAGTTTCTGCATTCCTGGCTATGGAATAGATCGCAGACTGCACCGACGGCGGTCCAGAGGGCTTGGTACG